>CAXTCT010000267.1:0-3651 GCA_964242565.1 uncultured Acetobacteraceae bacterium
GGTTGCGGGATGGGCGGCAGGATCCGGGCCGGCGGCGCATGCGCCCCACGAGCGATGGCCGGAGCAGCTGGCGGCCTTGGCGCCCGCGTCGCGGCGCCCAGGCGGCGCAATCTTGCCTGCCCCTTGACCTTGGCGAGGATCTCACGGGCGAACTCGTCGGCCTGATGCGAGGCTGGTTTGGGAACATAGTCCGCGGCACCGGCCTGCAGCGCCTGCATGGCGATGGCGCCTCCCAGGGTGGTGAGCGCCGACGCCATGATGATGCGCACGGTGGGATCGATCCTGAGCAGCAGCGGCAGGGCCGTCATCCCGTCCATCACCGGCATCTCGACGTCGAGCACGACGACATCGATATCGCCGCGCCTGAGCATCTCGGCGGCCTTCTCGCCGTCCGCGGCGAGGCCGGCAACCTCGATGGCCGGATCGCTGCGCAGGATCCGGGCGATCACGGCGCGAATCGTATAGGAATCGTCGCAGATCAGGACGCGGATCGAGAGTGGATCACGGCGCTCCGGCAGGCTCACATTGTTCATTGCGCCGGATCCAGAAGCCCGAGCTGTTCGAGCTTGCCGAGCAGGATGACGTCGTCGAACGGCTTCATGATGTATTCCTGCGCTCCGGCCTCGATCGCCGAGGCGATGAAATCGGGCTGATTCTCCGTCGTGCAGACGATCACGCAGGGCTCATCGTCGCCAAATTCCTGACGCAGCGCGCGCAGGCAGTCGATGCCGTTCATGATCGGCATGTTCCAGTCGAGCAGCACGGCATCGGGACGCTCCTGTCGTATCCGGTCCAGGGCGTCGGCGCCGTCGAAGGCCTCGTCGACCACGAAGCCGGCGCGCTCGAGGATGCGCCGGGCGATCTTGCGTACCACCCGGCTGTCATCGACCACCAGAAATCGCTTGCGCGCTGCCGCGGGCCCGGACATCACGCGGCGACCTTGGTTTCGAGGAAGAGCAGCCGGCTGATCTCGAGCACGACCATCAATCGTTCCGGAAGCCGGAAGATGCCGCTCGAGAACTCCGTCCAGGAGGCGCCCAGCGTCGGCGGCGGCGCTTCGAGTTCGTTCATGTCCAGGGTCAATACCTCCAGCGCCTGGTCGACCAGCAGGGCGTAGCCGCCGCCGGCCTCCTCGGCGACGACGGCAACCCGCTTCATGCCGGCAGGAGCCGGGGTGAGCGAAAGCCGGCGGCGCAGATCGATGGCCGTGACGATCCGGCCGCGCAGGTTGATGTTTCCGGCGATCTCCGGAGGTGCGAGCGGTATGCGCGTGACGACGCTGTTGGATATCACGTCGCGGACGGCAAGCACCGGCACTCCGCAGAGCTGCCCGTTGACCATAAGGGTCAGGAAGCCCTGTTCACGCTTTTCGCAACCGTTGCTGGATGTGATCTGTTTGGTCTGGTTTTGCACGATGTCTGTTCCCGTCAGGCGGCAATGCGATGCGACAGGCACTGCTCGAGGCTGGCGAGCAGGGTTTCGCGCTCGAACTTGCGTATGTAGTCGGTGAAGCCGGCGTCACGCCCCGCCTGCACGTCGTCCTGGCCGGTGAGGGCGAGCATCGGCAGGTCCACCCAGCTGCCGCCCTCGCGCACCTTGCGCGCAAAGTTGTGGCCGTCCATCCCGGGCATCTCGATGTCGGAGACGATCGCATCGAACCGTCGTCCGGCGTCACGCAATGCGAGGGCGTTTTCCGCCGTGGAGGCCGTGGTGACATCATATCCGGCGGCGGAAAGGCTTGGCACCAGCAGGTGGCGGAAGAAATCGCTGTCCTCGACCACAAGCAGCCTGGGACGGGCTTTTCGCGAGGTTGCGGCGTTCTGGAACCAGTTCCGCGATGCCTGCGTGAGCCAGTAGCCGGTGTCGACGATGTCGGTTGCTTTCGCGTCGATGATCGCCGTTCCGAGCAATCCGGGCCGATCGCTGACGATCTCGACGGCGACGGCTTCGCTGACGACGTCGAGGATCTCGTCGACCATCAGGCCGATATGCTGGTCGTTGTCGCTGATCACCAGGACGGCCTGTGTCTCGCTATGCTGGCCAATCTCGGGATCAAGCGCCAGCAGCCGCATCAGGCTGCCGCGATATTGCGTCAGCAAATGCGAGCCGGTGATTTCCAGGCGCGCGCGCGGGATCATCTCCAGGCGCGCGATCAGGGCCAGCGGCAATGCCTTCTGCGCACCCGAGCCGGCACGCACCAGAAGCATGTCGCGACGCCCGTCGTCGTTGGCGGATGCCGTCTCGGCGGTGCGCACGCGGCTGTCGGTGCCGGCGCCGAGACCGCTTTCACGGGCGATGCCGAGCGGATCGAGGATCATGATGACGGCGCCGTCGCCAAGGATGGTGTTGCCGCTGAATAGCGGGATCTGGCGGATCACCGGTGCGACCGGCTTGACGACGATCTCCTCGGTGTCGAACACCTGTTCGACGACCAGGCCCAGGCGCTGTGCGCCGACCGAGACCACGACCACGATCCGCTCCGCCAGCCGCTGTTCGGCATCGCCATCCAGGGCGCCGTCGGGTCGCGTCTCGAGGCGAAGGATGCGCGACATCGAGACCAGCGGCAGCAGCCGGTTGCGCAGGCGCAGAACCTGCGCGCCATCGATGGTCTCCAGCACCATGTCGGGCTGCGAGCCGGGCAGCACGATTTCCACGATGCTGATCTGGGGGATGGCGAAGCGTTCGCCTGCCGTGCCGACGATCAGGGCGGAGACGATGGCCAAGGTCAGCGGGATCTTGATCAGGAACTGGGAGCCGCGTCCGAGCCGGCTGTTGACCTGGATGGTGCCGTTGATGCGCTCGATGTTGGTCTTGACCACATCCATGCCAACTCCCCGGCCGGAAACCGAGGTGACGGCTTCGGCGGTCGAGAATCCGGGATGGAAGATGAAGTGCCGGACTTCGTCCTCGCCCATGCGGCGCAGCTTGTCCTCGGTGACCAGGCCCTGCGAAAGCGCGCGGGCGCCGATGCGGCCGAGATCCATGCCGCGTCCGTCGTCGCTGATCTCGATGATGACGTGACCGCCTTCGTGACGGGCCGAGAGCGTGATCGTGCCGGCTTCGGGTTTGCCGGCCTTTCTTCGGTCCATGGGGCGCTCGAGGCCATGATCGGCGCTGTTGCGGATCATGTGGGTGAGCGGGTCCTTGATCAGCTCGAGCACCTGGCGGTCGAGCTCGGTCTCAGCACCACGGGTGACCAGTTCGATCTTCTTGCCCAGATCGTGAGCGAGGTCGCGCACCAGCCGGGGCACTGTGTTCCATGCCGTGCCGATCGGCTGCATACGCGTCTTCATTACCCCTTCCTGCAGATCGGAGGTGAGCTGAGACAGCCGCTGCATCGGGGTGGCGAGGCTGCTTTCCGCATCGTCATGCACGGTGGCGGCGGCAGGACGACCGCTGCGAAGGATCTGGAGCAACTGGTTGCGGGTCAGCACGAGCTCGCTGACCAGCGTCATGAGGTTCTCGAGCATGTCGACCCCGACCCGGATGGTCTGGCTGCGGCTCTGTGTCTCTGCGGGGGCGGCCTCCGGCGGCCCGGGCTCAGGCGAGGCGGGCTCCGGCTGGATCTCGGCAGGTGCGGCCACCATAGCCGGCGCGCGCGCGGCCGGTCGCGGCGTCGCGGCCGTCGGCTTGGCGGGGAGGGCCGCTGCC
>CAXTCT010000268.1:0-3640 GCA_964242565.1 uncultured Acetobacteraceae bacterium
CTTTCGTCGCCCTGCCGCTGGGCAGCGTGGCGGCAAGCGGCTGGCTGCTGACCCAGCTCGAACTGCAGCGCGACGGCCTGACCGGCCAGGCCGAGACGGTGCTGCCCTATATCGGCCCGGACAATGCCTGGCTCGGCGGCGCCGGCGATAACTGGGAAAAGGGCCCCTACTACGTCAAGGGCCTGATCCCGCTCGCCTACACGCTGCAGGATGCCGACCTCAAGGCCAAGGCCCAGCTCTGGGTCGAGGCGATCCTCGCCCGGCAGCATGCGAACGGCTATATCGGTCCGGCCAGCAGCAATGACTGGTGGCCGCGCAACCTGGTGACGTATTTCATGCGCGACTACGCCGAAGCCACCGGCGACGCGCGGATCGTGCCGTTCCTGACCCGCTATTTCCACTACATGGCCGGCATGATCGGCACCCAGCCCCTGGCCGACTGGGCCCGCGCCCGCGCCGGCGACGAAATCGACACCATCTTCTGGCTCTATAACCGCACCGGCGACGCCTTCCTGCTGCCGCTTGCCGACACGCTCGCGCAGCAGGCCTATCCCTGGCAGCAGATCATGACCAACAACAGCTTCATGGAATCCGGCGACGACTTCCAGACCAAGCATGCCGTCAATGTGTCCCAGGCGCTCAAGATGCCGGCCGTCTATGCGCAGCGTTCGGGCAGCCAGGCCGACCGCGCCGCCTATGGGATCGGCCTGGCCAGCCTGCTGCGCGACCACGGGCTCGCCTGCGGGATCCATTCCGGCACCGAGTTCCTGGCCGGTCCCAGCACGACGCAGGGCGTGGAGCTCTGCTCCATCGTCGAACGCATGCTGAGCGACGAGACGGCGTTGCGCATCCTCGGCGATCCGATCCTCGGCGACGCGCTCGAACAGGTCGCCTTCAATGCCCTGCCGGCCGCGACCACGCGGACGATCCGCCAGCATGTCTATTACACCCTGCCCAACAACGTCACCGCACCGCCCGGTGGGGTCGGCTTCAACCAGGATTACAGCGACGCCCGCACGCCGGGTCCGCATTCGGGCTTCCTCTGCTGCTGCTACAACATGCACATGGGATGGCCCAAGCTGGCCCAGAATAGCTGGGCCGCGACACCCGACGGCGGCCTGGCGGTGCTGACCTACCTGCCTTGCGTCGTCACCGCGCGGGTGGCCGATGGCAGGCTGGCGACCTGGACCGAGGACACCCAGTATCCGTTCGAGGAAACCATCCGCTTCACGCTGGCGATGTCGGGCTCGGCGCGGTTCCCGCTCGTGTTGCGCGTTCCGAGCTGGTGCCGCAGCCCCTCCCTGACCATCAACGGCCAGGCCGCGGGCGCGGTCACGCCCGGCAGCTTCGTCACCTTGAACCGCGTATGGTTGGCGAACGACGAGGTCATCCTGCAACTGCCGATGGCCGTGGCGGTGATCCCCGGCGTCAACAACACCAGCGTCGTCCAGCGCGGCCCGTTGGTCTACAGCCTGCCCGTCGCGGAAAGCGTCAGCGTCCGCACCGCCGGCGTGGTCGCGGGCTTCGATTATCTCAGCGTGATCGGCACCAAGAGTTGGAATTATGCCCTGCGGATCGACGCGGCCGACCCCGCTTCATCCTTCGCGGTGCTGCGGGGTCCGGCGGCGGCCAACCCCTTCGCGCTCGGCAGCAATCCCATACAGCTGCAGGTGAGTGCTTCCACGCTGCCGGACTGGACGCTGGCGGCCAACAGCCTGGTCGCCTACGACCCGCCGGTCAGCCCCCGTGCGGAGCCGGGTACGGTCGCCCGGACGATCACCCTGGTGCCTTTCGGCACGCAGATGCTGCGTGTGACGAATTTCCCGGTGATCGGCAACCCGGCGCCGGCGGCCGCGACGTTCCGGGACCAGTTCGCGGAGGGGAATTTCCTGGGCTGGGTGCCCTACGGCGGCGGCTGGTTCGTCAGCAACGGGGCCTTGCATGCGGCGTCCAATGCCGGTTCCGTCAGCTACGGCACAGCCGGCGTCAAGATCGTCGCCAATGCGACCCGGTTCGCCGATTTCAGCTTCGACGCCATGGTTTCGGTGAGCGGCCAGGGGGACGCCGGCCTGTTGTTCCGGACATCGAACCCCGGCATCGGGGCGAACCAGTATGACGGCTATTATGCGGGCATCAGCGCCGAGAAGGGCGAAGTGCTGGTGGGAAAGGCCAATGGCAACTGGACCCAGCTCGCGGCGGCACCGATGAGCATCGCCGCCGCCAGGCCCTATCACCTCCGTGTGCAGGCGAAGGGCACGCGGCTGCGGCTGTTCGTCGAGGACATGCAGACGCCGGCCCTGCAGGTCGACGATTCCAGCTTCGTCACCGGATCGATCGGACTGCGCCACTACAATACCGACCCGTCGCAGAGCCCTGCCACCTTCTCGGGGATCGACGTGGTGGCAGGCTAGGCGGCCCGGAGGCTAGGCGGGCCGGGCGGTGGGGTCCCGGCTGGGGCCCCGCTGCGTGCGGGGCGCCGCCGGCTTGCCTAAAGCTCGCTGAGCTTGCTGACCACCCGCGAGACCATGCCATAGGCGATCGCTTCCTGGGCGCTCATCCAGTAGTTGCGATCGGTATCCTTGGCGACCTTCTCGTAGGGCTGGCCGGTTTCGGCGGCGAACAGGCGGTTCAGCCGTTCGCGCATCTTGATGATCTCGCGCGCCTCGATGTCGATATCCACCGCCGGCCCACGCACGCCGCCCATCGGCTGATGCAGCAGGAAGCGGGTGTTCGGCAGGCAGAGACGGCGTTCCTTGACGCCGGCCACATAGATCAGGGCGCCGGCACTGGCCACCCAGCCGGTGCCGATGACACGCACCGGCGCGATGCTGTCGACGAAGCGGATCATGTCGTGGATGGTGTCGCCGCTCTCCACATGGCCGCCCGGCGAGTTGATGTACACGTCGATCGGCTTGTCCGATGCGCCGGCCAGCGCCAGCAGGCGGCCGGTCACGTCGCGCGCGACCTTGTCATTGATGGCCCCGAAGATCAGCACCTTGCGCTGGTCGAACAGGCGCTTCTCGAGTTCGTTGATCGGGGACGACAAGGTCTTGTTGTCCTCCGGTTCCTTGATGTCCGGGCCGTTCGGCTCGGGGACGTCGGGTCCGTCGGGATCTTCGTCATCCAAACGGATACGGTCCTGCGGCGACATGCCGTTCATGATGATCTCCCTGCAGCCGGATCGTCGGTCCGGCCCTCCTAGCCTGTTTCGCCGCCTGCTCCAAGGCTGGCGGCCCTTGCGTCATCTCCGGGTGACGCTAAACCCGTGGCTGACGCGATCGAGGAAGAGATGGGCAAGACTGGGCCAGGGCCAAGGGTGCGAACGACCATTGGTTGCCCGCTTGCGCTGGCGAGCGCGTTGTTTCTGGCGGCCTGCGCCCATCGTGACGTGGTCGACACCCCGGTCGGCTGGTACCACCAGCTCGAGGGAGGCGCCATCGCCCAGCAGCGCCCGCCGCCGCCCGGAGCGGATGATCCCTATCCCAGGATCGGCACCACGCCGGCGCAGGCTCCGGCCGTGGCCTCGCTCGATCTGCGCCATTCGGTGACCGAGGCGCTGCTGCGTCAGCGCAACCTGACCACCCGGCTCGATGCCAATGATCCGATCCCGGAAGCCGTCGTGATGCCGGCGGCGCCGGCG
>CAXTCT010000269.1:0-3632 GCA_964242565.1 uncultured Acetobacteraceae bacterium
CGCGGCGTGGCTTTCCGGCAAGGCCAGCAGGAGCAGCAGGGCGGTGGGCAGGAGCATCAGCCAGAACGGACGGTTTGCGTTTTCCTGCTCCTTGTCGGTAGGGGAGCTTGCCTCCTCGCCGGCGACCGGTCCGAGGCCAAGGAAGATGCGGCCGGCGGCGCGCAGCACGGCGCCACCGGTGCAGGCGGCACCGAAAACCGGCACGAAGACCAGCCATGGGCGGCCCGCCTCGCGGGCGGCGGCGACGATGCGCATCAAGCCCTCGTCCATCAGGCCCAGCGGCAGGCCGGACAGCAGCAACCCGCCCACGGCCATCGCGACGCCGGCAGGACGGATGCCCCTGCCCATGCCGCGCAGCCCGATCTCGTCGATGCCGCCGCGCGTCGCCAGCAGGATGCCGGCGACCATGAACAGCGAGCCCTTCACCAGGCCGTGGCCGACCAGATAGACCAGCATGCCGGAAACGCCGCTCCGGCTGAGCAGGGACAGGCCGATCAGCATGATGCCGGCATGGGAGATGGTGGAGAATGCGAGCAGCCGCTTCAGGTGTCGTTGCGACAATGCCATGATGCCGCCGACGATGGCGCTGGTGACGCCGAAGCCGGTCAGCAGCGTGTTGAACACATGGGCGACCTGGGGTGCCGCGCCGAACACCGTGAAGAAGATCCTTCCCAGGCCGAACAGCCCGAGGGCGACCATGCAGCCGGAGAAGATCACCGAGACCGGACTGGGTGCCACCGCGTGCGCGTCGGACAGCCAGAAATGGAATGGGGCCTGCGCGCCCTTGATCAGCAGGCCGGTCGCCATCAGCACGAACGAGGCGCCGACCACGGGATCGCCCGGAGCCTGAGCCACGGCGACGCCGAGGCTGGTCATGTCGAGCGATCCGAAGCGGGCATAGATCACGCCGAGGCCGCCGAGGATGAGGTAGCTGCCGATGGTGTTGACCACGGTGAAGTTCAGCGCCCCTTCCAGGGCGGAGGTGCGGAGCTGGAAGCCGGTCACGGCAAAGGCCGCGACGCTCATGACCTCGAACCAGACGAACAGGTTGAACAGGTCGCGTGTCAGGCAGAAGCCGACCATGCCGGTCATGAACAGCAGCATCAGCACGTGGAAATGGGCGTGTACCTCCTCGAAGAAGCCCCAGGAGAACAGCAAGGTCACGAAGAACAGGATGGCGATGAAGGCCGCGATGGCGGCGCCGGCCTGATCGACGACGAAGCTGATGCCGATCACGCTGCCCGGTGCGGCGCCGTGGCGCGGGGTCCAGCCACCGAACCAGTAGACCAGGGGGTTGGAAGCGGTGTGGAATGCCATCAGGATGCAGATCGCGGCGACGGCAAGCGCGGTCAGCATCGCGACCACATCCGAGCCACGACGGGGCAGGAGGCGGCCGAACACCAGCATCAGGCCCGCCACGGCGAGCGGTCCGGCGACGGGAAATGGAGGCAGGCTGGCGATGGGAAGGCCGGGCAACAGGCTGTCGGTCACTGCATCGGCCGCAATTGTTCGGGGTCGAGCTCGCCGCGCCGCTTGTGCAGTTGCAGCACCAGCGCCAGCAGCAATGCCGTGACGGTGGCGCCGATGACGACGTCGGTCAGCACCAGAGCCTGCAGCACCGGGTCTACCGCGGGGGTCCCAACGGGATGGGTGTAGAAGATCGGGGCGATGGCGCCCTTGCGGAAGCCGACCGAGAGCAGCAGCACATAGGTGGAGGATTGCACGACCGACAGGCAGCCGATCAGATGGACGAAGTTGCGGCTGGTGACGATCGCGTACAGGCCGATCCCGAGCAGCCAGGCGGCGACGAACCAGGGCAGCAGCGACTGGAGATGGACGAGAAGGGCGGTCACCGCTCCTCGCCGCCGGGCACGATGCGCGTCTCCTCGAGGAATTCGATGAACAGCACGGTGAAACCGCCGGCAACGGCGAAGGCGACACCAACATTCTCGACCAGCATGAGACCGCCGGAATACAGGTCGCCGACTTTGCCGAGGGGCATGATGTTCTGCAGGAAAGGCAGTCCGGCAGCCATCGAGGCAAAGCCGCAGGCGGCGTAGAGCGTGGCGCCCAGTCCCTCGCAGGCATCCATCGCTTCGGAGCGGATCAGCCGTCGCCAGCCGCGGTAATTCTCGCCCAGGAAGAACAGCAGCGTTCCCGTGGCCATGATGGCGCCGCCCTGGAAGCCGCCGCCCGGCGTGGTCATGGCGTGTAGCGCGACATAGATGCCGAACAACAGCACGGTGACCGCGCCAAGGCGGCCGACCAGCACGACGGCGTCGCTGCGCGGCAGGATTGGGCGGCCCTGGAGCATGCCCGGCCTGGCGCTGCGCTGCTCGCCGCGGTTGCCGCGCAACAACACCGTAACCCCGGTCACCGCGCAAAGCAGCATGAACTCCTCGCCCAGCGTGTCGAAGCCGCGATAATCGAAATTGACCGCGCTGATCATGTTGGTCACGTGGCGCTCGCGCACGCCGACGGCATTGATGGCGTCGCCATAGGGCAGCGGATGGGCGCCGAAGTTCGGCATGTGCAGGGCCACATGCACCACGCCCGTCAGCACGCAGAGGCAGGCAAGACCGAACAGCACCAGACGGGCGCGGGTGCGGACCGCCGTGCGCGCGTTCATGGTACGGGTCCAGCGCCGGGGGGTGGGCGGCGATCCATCTTGACCGAGGCCAGCACCACCAGGAACAGCAGCGGCAGACCCGCGCTGCTCACCGCGATTTCGGCGAAGGCGACATCCGGGGCCTGCAACGCCATGAACAACAGGGCCAGCACAAGGCCGTTGACGGCCATCGCCATCACCTGGCGACGTGGCTTGCGCGACAGGGCGACGCCCCCGCCCGAAATCGCGGCCAGCACCAGGAGCAAGGATATCAGCAGGCTCATGGGGTTTCGGGTCCGGCCCGTACCGCCTTGTCGCGGGTCCAGAGGGATCGCCCGACCGCATGCGACATGGCCGCGCCGAAGCCTACGGAGCTCAGCGTGATCAACAGGATCTTGAAGGCGCGGGTGGAGGGGCCGTCGGCGAGGAAGGCGGCGGCGGTCAAGGCCGTGCCGGCGACAAGGTTGACGAAGGTGACGCAATGCAGCCGGTCGAGCGGGGTGCGCAGCCGGCCGAACCCGACGCAGCCGAGCCAGACGGCGCCAACCAGGACCGCCAGCAGGGCGGCAATGACGCCGGCGGTCACAGCCAGCGCTCAAGGAACAGCGCCATCAGCAAGCTGCCCGGAAGCGTGAGCAGGGCGAGGCAGAGGGCAAGGTCGATGAAGGAGCTCTGGTCGAAGGCGAAGGTCATCAGCGCCAGGAGCAGCGTGGCGACACCCGTCACAAGCTGGACCGCGACCAGCCGCGAGGCGGTGTCCCCGCGGCAGGCCGTGACCAACGGGATGGCCAGCGGCGGCAGCAGCGCCAGCACGGCGAGCAGCCAGACGGTCATGACGGCCATCGGGCGTTATCGCCGGAACGGGTGGGGCCGCGACGGGCGGGGCCGGGACGGGCGGGCGCCAGGCGATGCACCAGCAGGGACGCCTCGGCATCCGGTTGGCCGAGCACATAGCCGTTCGGCGCGAGCGAGGTCGCCAGGATGACAAGCGCGCGACGTCCGCGATCCCGTGCCTGGCGGCCGG
>CAXTCT010000270.1:0-3626 GCA_964242565.1 uncultured Acetobacteraceae bacterium
GCTGGTCGATGCGCTTGAGCCGTTTGCGGCGACGTTGCAGCGGGAGGTCGGGGAGGGCCGCTCCCTTGCCGAGGCGTGGAGGGCTTCGGCCGCCGCGGCAACCCGTGCCGCCGAAGCAACCGCGCAGCTATCGCCTCGTCTCGGCCGGGCGCGGCCGCTGGCGGAGCGCAGCAAGGGACATGCCGACCCGGGCGCCATTTCGCTGGCGATGTGCCTGCAGGCGGTCAGCCTGTAGGGGACGTCACCCCCGCATCGGCGACGGACCCAGTTCGGCCATCAGCTGCCCCATGCGTGCATAGGCGTTGTTGCGGTAGGCGACGATGTTCGCGATCTGCTCGGGCGTGAATTTGCCGCTGAAGCCCTCGCCGCTCTTGGTCCCGAACTTGCCTTCGGACACAAGCGCCTTCAGCAATTTCGGTGTCGCCAGACGGCTGCCATAGGCCTCCTCGAAGGTCTTGAAGCAGTTGGCGTAGACGTCGAGCCCGGCCATGTCGGCGATGGCGAACGGGCCGAAGAAGGCGAGTCGGAAGCCGAAGGTGGTGCTGACGATGGTGTCGACATCCTCCGCCGTCGCGATGCCCTCTTCCACGATCGACATCGCCTCCTTGAGCAGCACGTACTGAAGGCGGTTGAGCACGAAGCCGGGCGTGTCGGCCACCTCGGCGCTGCGATGGCCGGCACGGACCAGCATCTCCTTGACGAGGGGAATGACCGCCGGATCGGTGTCGATGCCGGATACCAGCTCCACACCCGGAATGAACGGAGCCGGATTGCTGAAATGCACCGTAAGGAAGCGCGCGGGCCTGGTGACGGCCGGAGCCAGGGTGTGCACCGGCAGGGTGGAGGTGTTGGTTCCGATGATCGCGTCCGGCCGGGCCGAGGCGCTGATGCGTCGCAGCACTTCGTGCTTGATCGCCGGGACCTCGAACACGGCCTCCTCGATGAAGTCGACATCGGCGACCGCCGTCTCGATCGAGGCCGCGACATGAAGATTGCGGCGGATGATGTCGGTGGCGCCCGACGGAAACAGGCCCTGCTGCTCGAACTGCGCGGCCTCGCTCAGCAGGCGGGCATGAGCGGCCTCAGTCGCTGCCGACGATGCGTCCGCAAGCGTGACCTGCATGCCCGCCAGCGCCAGCACCTGCGCGATGCCGCCGCCCATATATCCGGCACCGACGACCGCGACCCTGTTGATCCTGTCGAACATTTTCGCGATTCCGATGCTGGCCGTCAGAGGGATGCCGACAGATATGGATAATATTCCACGATTGGCCATAGGCGGCGGCGGCAGGATCGGAATTATCCGGCGGCCCCGCCGCAGCCCGGGCAGATAGCCGGCCTCGCCAGCGTGGCCGCGGGGCGGCGGTCGGCCTGGATTTGCGTATAATGCAGGCGCTTGGCCTCGTACATGCGCGCGTCGGCCCGGTTCACCACGGCTTCCAGCGGTTCGCCCGGCCGACGGGTCGCGGCACCCAGTGACAGGCTCAGGGGCAGGCCGGTCCAGCCGTGACCGGCTTCCTGAAGGCGCGCCTGGATCAGCGCCATCAGCCTCGCACCCGCGTGTTCGTCGGCGCCGGGCATCAGGATCACGAACTCGTCGCCGCCCGTCCGTGCGGCCAGCCAGGGTGGGAAGACCACGCTGTCCAGCACTTTCCCCGCTCGCCGCAGCATCTCGTCGCCCTCGGCATGACCGCGCTGGTCGTTGGCCGCCTTGAGGCCGTTCAGGTCGGCAACGAGGACGGTCACGGCGCCTTCCATGGCGGCGAGGCGCCGCAACTGCTCATTGTAGAACGAGCGGCTATGCAGGCGGGTCAGGGCGTCATTACTCTGCAGGTATCGCAGATGCGCTTCGGCGTCCCGGCGCGCGGTCATGTCGATGCGGGCGACCTGGACCAGGGACCAGTCCTGCTCATGGCCCGGCAGGACCGAGAATTGCAGGTGGACGTGGATCTCGGCGCCGTCCAGCGTGTAGTTGATCGTCTCCCGCTCCTGGAACAGCTTGCCGTCCCATAGCCCGATCAGCACTTCGGGCAGATCGACATCGAGGTTGATGCGCAGCAGATCGACGTGACGCCGCCAGCAAGCCGCAGTCCCGGCAATGTCCCCGTTGATGCCCCCGTTGATGCCATAAAGCGCCAGCGTCTGGCGGTTGACGTCCAGCACCCGGATCGCCTCGCCGCACCGCTTGACGAAGTCAGGGTGCCTGGCGAGGTAGGCACGGAAATTCCGCGGTCGCGGCTCGGCGAGTTCGTCGAACAGCCGCCGGACGCCGCTGAAGTCATTGACCCAGAGCGATACCGGCGAATGCTCGAACAGGCCGCGGGCATAGGCTTCGCTGCGCGCGATCACCGCGCGGGCTGCCTGCAGGTCGGTCACGTCCTCGACGGCGATCAGGACACGGCTCCAGCACGCCTCGTAGCCCGGCAGGATGTTGCCGCGCAGCTGGATCTCGAGACGCCGGCCGGTCACGGTATGGTTCACCGTCTTGCTGAAGAAATCGAGCCGGCCCTCCCACAACCCGACCATCTGGTCGATCGTGGTGGTCATCGTCTCGTGGCTGAGGATGCGGTCAAGGTTGGCGACCAGATGCGCGAGGTCTTCGGCTTCATACAAAGCGAGGGTCTTGCGGTTGACCTTGAGCACCCGGATCGACATCAGGCAGGCCGTCAGGCAGCCGGGTTCCTCCAGCAGATGGTCGCGGATGGAGCCTGTTCCCCGCAGCGACAGTTGCGTGAACAGCATCTTGAGGCCGCTCAGATCCTCCAGCCATAGGGAGACCGGTGCAAGCGCGAAGATGCTGGCGTCCTCGACCGGGCCGAGCCACGTGGAAGCGCGCGCGACGGGGTCATTCATCGACGGGCTGCATTGGGATGCCTGTAGGGTACAATAACCTTATTTTGACGCGTATGAATTAATGGACCATTAAACGGCCACCACACCCCTATCTTTGGACTGCCGCGCGCCCGAGCACCGTCCGCCGCATCTCAGGCCGATGCACTGGCCAGCCACTCGTCGATCGCCTCCTGCGCTTCGATGATGGCCTGACGCAGCGTGTCCTCGAGACCTTGGCATTCGACGGCGCCGGTCACCATCACACCGGCCTCGGGATGGATCGTCCACATCCGCTCGCCCGCGTGATCCGGGCCTACCGTGAAGCGGATGCCACGGTGGAGAAGCTCCAGGTTCATGGCGATCCGATCATGAGGCGGCTCCGGAGGTCTTGCGTTGGCGTGCGGTCCAGGCATAGCGGGGATCGCCTTCCAGCAGGGCGACATGGCCGCCGAGCCGATGACGTTCCAGCCAGCCGATTGCCGCCTCGAGCTCGGCCTGGGTCATTTCGGCGCGGCTGCGGCCCATCACGCGCTTCAGCACCGCGTTGTAGCGGTGGTAGAGCCCCTGTCCGCCAAGCCGGTCGCGTCCTCGCGGCGCCTGCAGCATCCCTTCGTCCTCGATTGCCTGGATCGCGACCATCTCGCCGACCCGCGCCCGCAGCCGCCGCTCGATCACCGAGGGGGGCTCCAGCAGCTCGGCCTGTGACGCCTCGTATTCCGGGCGCCGCCATGCGAAGTCCGGGCCGGGCTGGAGATCGTGGTAGCGCAGCGCCAGCGCATTGCTCTGCAGCGGCA
>CAXTCT010000271.1:0-3615 GCA_964242565.1 uncultured Acetobacteraceae bacterium
GGGCGATCAGGGCCGCGCAGAGTGCCGCGCCGGAGCGGCCGGAAGCGCCGATGACATGCACCGGATCGGACCGGCCCGCATGCGAGGGTGATGCAGGCGAGGCCGTCTCGGGCATCAACCGGCTCCGGAGAAAGCGGCTTCATCGCACGGTATCGGGATACCATCGCGAAAATCGCAGTATCTTACAGGCGCGGTGCGAACGGGCTTGACTGGATGGCCGCATCTGGTCATAACCCGCGCCTCCTCGTGATGTCTGCTGACGGAACAAACTCGACATGAAGACCACTTTATCGCTGCGGCCCGCGGAGGTGACGAAGGGCTGGATCCTGATCGATGCCGATGGCCTCGTTCTCGGTCGCCTCGCCACCATCATCGCCCAGCGGCTGCGCGGCAAGCACAAGCCGCAATTCACCGCCCATGTCGATTGCGGCGACAATGTCGTCGTCATCAACGCCGAGAAGATCCGCCTGACCGGCAACAAGGCCGGCCAGAAGCTGTTCCATTACCACACCGGCTATGCGGGCGGCATCAAGGAGCGGACCATCACCCAGCGCCTGACCGGCAAGAATCCCGGCCATGTGATCAGCAAGGCGGTCGAGCGGATGATCACCCGTGGCCCGCTGCAGCGTGCCCAGATGAAGCATCTGTATGTGTATGCCGGTGCGGGTCATCCGCATGACGGCCAGCAGCCGGTGACACTCGATGTCGCGGCGATGAACCGCAAGAACTCCGTCAACTCCAAGAAGAGCATCGCGGCCTGATCATGTCCCACAGCGAAACCCCGACCCGCACCGGCACGCTCGCCGACCTTCGTGATGTCGCCGTCAGCGCCGGCGTCGTCCTCAATCAGACCGAGACCGTGGTGCGCGAGCCCAAGCGCGACACGCTTGGCCGCTCCTATGCCACCGGGCGGCGCAAGAATGCCATCGCCCGTGTCTGGATCAAGCCGGGGAAGGGCGAGATCAGCGTCAACGGCAAGAAGGTCGGCCAGTATTTCGCCCGTCCCGTGCTGCGCATGCTGATCACCCAGCCCTTCCTGGTCGCCGACCGCTACAACCAGTTCGACGTCTATTGCACCGTTGCCGGCGGCGGCCTGTCGGGCCAGGCGGGAGCGATGCGTCATGGCATCAGCCGCGCGCTGACCTATTACGAGCCCAACCTGCGCGGCATCCTCAAGGTCGCCGGCTTCCTCACCCGCGACAGCCGCGTGGTCGAGCGCAAGAAATATGGCCGCGCCAAGGCCCGCCGCTCGTTCCAGTTCTCCAAGCGCTGAGGCTTTCCCGACTTCTGCGCCGGCCCCATTTCTGCGCCGGGATAGGGCGGAACCTTCGGGTTCCGCCTTTTTCGTGCGAGGCTCGGCCCTCGTTCATCAGGTTCCGGAGGGAGCGGAGTGCCGGCCATGACGCGACGCATCTTCATCGACGGGGAAGCCGGCACCACCGGTCTCGGCATCCGCGACCGCCTGCGGGCCTTGCCGGTCACGCTGTGTTCGCTCGATCCCGCACGCCGCAAGGACCCCGAAGCCCGCCTCGCCCTGATGGGCGACGTCGATCTGGTGGTGCTGTGCCTCCCGGACGATGCGGCGCGCGAATCGGCGGCGCTGGTGGCCTCGCTCGACCATCCGCCGCGACTGCTCGACGCCAGCACGGCGTTTCGCACCTCGCCCGGCTGGGTCTATGGATTTCCCGAGATGGAACCCGGTCAGGACACGGCGATCGCCGCCGCGCCGAGGGTGTCGAACCCCGGCTGCTACGCGACCGGAGCCGTCGCATTGCTGCGTCCGCTGGTGGCGGCTGGGCTGATCCCCGCGGATCACCCGCTCTCGATCAACGCCGTCAGCGGCTATTCCGGCGGCGGCCGCACGATGATCGAGGCCCATGAGCGAAGCGGCGGGCCGGCCTTCGAGCTGTACGGACTGGGGCTCGGCCATAAGCATGTCCCGGAGGTGATAGTCCATGCCCGGCTCGCGGCAAGGCCGATCTTCGTCCCCTCGGTCGGGCATTTCCGTCAGGGCATGATCGTCTCGATCCCGCTGCATCTGGACCGCCTCGGCGACCGGGCCGGGATCGAGGATCTGCGCGGCTGCCTGCGGGACTGGTATCGCGCGTCCGACCGGGTTTCCGTCAGCGACCAGGCATCGGTTCTGGCCGGGGAGGCGCTGGCCGGGGAAGCGCTGGTCGGGAAAGCGCTGGCCGGGGAAGCGCTGGCCGGAACCGACCGCATGGAACTGGCCGTGCATGGCGACGGGCGCACCCCGCACGCGCTGCTGACCGCGCGGCTCGATAATCTCGGCAAGGGCGCCTCCGGGGCCGCGATCCAGAACATCGCCTTGATGCTTGGCCTCTGAGCGCGCGATCGACGGGGGCGGAACCGGGGCGCCGACCGAGGACCGCTGGGGCACCCTGCTGAAGCGGCGCTTTGCGCCACCCCTGCTCACCGTCTCGCTCGGCATCGGGCTGTTCTCCTTCAACCAGTTCATCGTCTCGACCGCGCTGCCGAGCGCCGTGCGCGACGTCGATGGCAGCGCGTTGATGAGCTGGGCCGTGACCGTCTACCTGGTCCCGTCGATCGTCTCGGGCAGCTGCGCGGCCGCCTTCAAGCAGCGCCTGAGCGGCCGCGTCGCGCTGCTCGCCGCCGCCCTGGTGTTCCTGGCCGGCACGCTGGTAGCCGGCCTCGCGCCGAACATGGCGATGATCCTTTGCGGCAGGGCCCTGCAGGGCGCGGGCGACGGCGTGATCGCGGCCCTCTGCTATGCCATGATCCCGGCGCTGTTCCCGTCCGCGCTGATCGCGCGGGTGTTCGGCGTGGAAGCGACGATCTGGGCGGTCTCGGCTTTCGCCGGTCCGCTGGTCTCGGGCTGGGTGACGCAGGTCTTGTCGTGGCGCGCGGCCTTCCTGGTCAACGTGCCCCTGATCCTGGGCTTCCTCGCCCTGGTGCCTGTGGTCGCCCCACGCGACGCACGCGCCGACGCCGCGACATCCATCCCGATATTCAGGCTGTCGGGTATCGCCTTGGGCATCATGGCCGTCGCCGTGGCCGCCGTGCTGCACGGCACCTGGCTCCGGCTCGCCGGCCTGGCCGTGGCCGCGGCGCTTCTGGTCTGGTCCATCCGCGCCGATCGTTCCAGCGACAGCCGGCTATTCCCGGTCTCGATGTTCCGGCTCTCCACCCGGACCGGGTCGATCTACTGGATCATCCTGCTGATGCCTTTGGCCCAGGCCGTGTCGGGTGTCTATCTGGTGCTGGCGCTGCAGCTTATCTGGGGGTTCGGCGCGGCCTCGGCCGGCGGCTCGTGCTCGCGCGGGTCGTTCGTCTCCTCGACGCGCTCGAGCAGCGGGTTGCGCTCGAGCTCCTCCTCGATGAAGGAGGCGAGTTCCATGTTCGACAGCTGCAGAAGCTTGATCGCCTGCATCAGTTGCGGCGTCATCACCAGGGCCTGGCCCTGGCGCATCACGAGCTTCGCCGAAAGCGCCATCCGGTCTCGTATCCCACGCCACACAGCGGCGGCGCGCCCCGCGAGGCTCTGCCGTCACGGATCGTCATATCACGGTTTCGGGTAAAGGAAGTGCTCTGCGGCGATACGGCCCCGATTTTGCATCCTGAGTGGATCGAGCC
>CAXTCT010000272.1:0-3590 GCA_964242565.1 uncultured Acetobacteraceae bacterium
CCCGCAGGCGATCTACGGCTACTGGAAGGCCGCCGGCCAGGGCAACGACCTGATCCTGTTCGAGCCGGACGGCAGCACCGAGGTGGCGCGGTTCGGCCTGCCGCGCCAGCCGCGCGAGGATGGCGCCTGCGTCGCGGATTTCGTCCGCGACATCGACGACGACGCCCGCGACGTGATCGGGCTGCAGGTGGTGACGGTCGGGCAGAAAGCCTCCGACGTCGCCCGCGAATGGTTCGAGGCCAACCGCTACCAGGATTATCTCTATCTCCATGGCCTGTCGGTCGAGATGGCCGAGGCGATGGCGGAATATGCGCATAAGCGCGTCCGCGCCGAACTTGGCCATGCCCGCGAGGATGAGCGCGACATGGACCGGCTTCTGCAGCAGGGCTATCGCGGCTCGCGCTACTCGTTCGGCTATCCGGCGGTGCCGAAGCTGGAGGATCAGGTGCCGCTGCTGGAGCTGCTGGGTGCGGCGCGGATCGGGGTGACGCTGTCGGATGGCTACCAGCTGCATCCCGAGCAATCGACCAGCGCCCTGGTGATCCTCAACCCGCACGCCAAGTATTTCACCATCTAGCAACCGATCCCGGAGGCCCGTCTTGGATTGATGACCGCATCCACCCCACAGACCGTCTTTGCCGCCCTTTGGGAGACGGCATTGCTCGAAGCCTCCGAGCGGGACCTGGGCAGCCCGGGCTTGCTGCGCGGCGTCGTGCGGGAGGCCGGCGAGGATGCGCTGGCCTGCATCGCGGCGGCCATCACCCGGAACCCCGCCGCCCTGGTCGATGGTTCGGCCTCGCTGCTGGCGGCCCTGACCCTGCTCTGGGCGGCCAGGGGCATCGAGCCCGACGAAATCTGGATGGAGCTGCACAAGCGCGAGCGGCTGGGCTCGCTGCTCCACGAGATGACCACGGGCGAGGGCCGGCCGGCGAGACGTATCGGCCGGCCCTGGCGCGTCGACAGCACCAAGCTGCCCTGAGACCGGGACCAAAGCTGCCTGAGACCGGGCATCGAGCGGGAACGCGGAACCGGGATCTCGTCCGGCGGAAACCGAACAATGCCTGGACAGACTGGCCGGATGCTTTTTCTGGGGGTGGTGCTGGCGGCCGACACGGACGATATACGCGCCTGTGACCGCGGGATGTCTGGTGAAGGACGGCATGGCCGAGTTGAGCCGATGAACTGGGTCGACCTGGTGATGCTGGGCGTGGTCGGGCTGTCGGCGATGGCGGGCTTTCTGCGCGGCTTCGCCCGTGAACTGCTTGGATTGGTGGCGTGGCTTGCCGCCGCCCTGCTGGCCAGCCATTTCTACGGCGCGGGGCTGCCATTGGCCCGGGCCTGGATCAAGGACGGCCTGATCGCCGAAATCGTTTGCTTCACCTTGGTGTTCCTGGTCATCCTGATCGGGCTGTCGCTGGCGGCCAGCCTGCTCAGCCGCCTGGTCCGGCTCTCGCTGCTCGGCGGGATCGACCGCCTGCTCGGCTTCGGCTTCGGCGCCATACGGGGCGGGGCCTTGCTGATCCTGGCCTATATCGCGCTGGCTTTCTTCGTGCCGGCAACCGACTGGCCGACGCCGATACTCCAGGCGCACGGCCTGTCCTACCTGCACAAGGGCGCGGAATACGCGCGGGCTCTGGCGCCCGAACGCTGGCGCTCCCTCCTGCCCACCATCGGGGCCGACGCCGCGCCGGCGTCCGGCCAGGGAAGTTTCTGAAATGCTGTTTCCTTGCAATCCACCCCTCCCCGACGTCCAGGATGACGACAAGCCGCATGAGGAATGCGGCGTCTTCGGGATCTGGAACGCCCATGACGCGGGCGCGATGACGGCACTCGGGCTGCACGCGCTGCAGCATCGCGGCCAGGAATCCACCGGCATCGTCAGCTACGACGCCGATGCGGACGCCGACATCAGCCGGTTCCACAACCACAAGGGAATGGGCCTGGTCGGCGACGTGTTCGGCGACGCGCGCATCATCGCCGGCCTGCCCGGCCATGCCGCGGTCGGCCATAACCGCTACGCCACCACCGGGGCGACCCTGCTGCGCAACGTGCAGCCGCTCTATGCCGAGTTCGAATTCGGCGGCCTCGCGGTCTCCCACAACGGCAACCTGACCAACGCCCAGACCCTGCGGCGGGCCTTGGTGCGGCGCGGCTGCATCTTCCAATCGACCACGGACAGCGAGGTGTTCATCCACCTGATCGCCATCAGCCTCTATTCGACCGTCACCGACCGGCTGATCGACGCGCTCAAGCAGGTGATCGGCGCCTACTCGCTCGTCTGCCTTTCGCAGGATGCCATGCTCGGCGTGCGCGATCCGCTCGGCGTGCGGCCGCTGATCCTGGGACGCATCGACGCCGAGCATGGCGGCGGGCCGGCCTGGGTGCTGGCCAGCGAGACCTGCGCGCTGGACATCGTCAATGCCGAGTTCGTGCGTGACGTCGAACCCGGCGAGATCGTGGTGATCGACGACACCGGCGTGCGCTCGCTCAAGCCCTTCAGCCCGGCCAGCAGCCGCTTCTGCGTGTTCGAGTATATCTACTTCGCCCGTCCGGACTCCGTGCTGGATGGACATGCGGTCTATGACGCCCGCAAGCGCATCGGCGCCGAACTGGCGCGCGAGAGCGCCATCGACGCCGACGTGATCGTGCCGGTCCCGGATTCAGGCGTGCCGTCGGCGATGGGCTATGCCGCCGAAAGCGGGATACCGTTCGAGCTCGGCATCATACGCAACCATTATGTCGGCCGCACCTTCATCGAGCCGACCGACCAGATCCGCAATCTGGGCGTCAAGCTCAAGCATTCCGCCAACCGCGCGGCGATGCTGGGCAAGCGCGTGATCCTGGTCGACGATTCGATCGTGCGCGGCACCACCAGCCGCAAGATCGTCGAGATGGTGCGCGCGGCCGGCGCCACCGAGGTGCATATGCGCATCTCCTCGCCGCCGACGACGCATTCCTGCTTCTACGGCATCGACACGCCCGAGCGCGGCAAGCTGCTGGCCGCCAACCACAGCGTCGAGGAAATGGCCGAACTGATCGGCGCGGACAGCCTCGCCTTCATCACCATCGACGGACTGTATCGCGCGCTAGGTCAGCCGGGACGCAATCCCGGACAGCCACATTTCTGCGACGCGTGCTTTTCCGGCAAATACCCGATCGACCTCGCCGACGTCGATGTCGACAGCCGCGCGCGTCCCCCGCACGCGGCGCACTAGCCCGTCATGCGGCTGGCCGGCAAGATCGCCCTGGTGACCGGGGCGAGCCGCGGCATCGGACGCGCCGTGGCCGTCGCCCTCGCCCGCGAGGGGGCGCATTGCGTGCTCACCGCGCGCACGCCGGGCGCCCTGGAGGAGACCGACGACCTGATCGGCGGCGGCCAGACCCTGCTGCCGCTCGACCTGCTGGATGGAGCGGCGATCGACCGCATCGGACCGACGCTTGCCGCGCGTTTCGGCCGGCTCGACATAGGGGTGCATGCCGCGGCCATGCTCGGCGCCCTGACGCCGGTGCCGCACGTCGCCGAACGCGACTGGGACCGCACGCTCGCGGTCAATGTCACCGCGTCCTGGCGGCTGATCCGCACCACGGCC
>CAXTCT010000273.1:0-3584 GCA_964242565.1 uncultured Acetobacteraceae bacterium
GCATGGGCGAGCAGGGCGGCGATCGGGATCTGCCGCGGACCCGCGGAGATGCCTTCCGGCAGGGCGCTCATGATGGCGAAGGCGGGTTTCTCGGGATGCTCGGAGTGGATCAGCTTGCCGCCGAGCACGCCGCCCAGGCCGAAGACGATGCCGGCGGTCAGGAACGCGGCCATGACCTTGTTGAGCTCGGTGCTGTCCATGCCGCTTAGCCGATCCTCTGCCGCTCTTGCCAGACCGCAGGTCTCGGGACGCCCGACGGGGGCAGCCGTTGCACTGTCGATGGCACGTTCCTAAGGTGGGGCCGACCCTATGGGAAGCCTCCAGGGGGGGCAATCTCCCCTCGTTGCAAACTGTTCCCACGACGCCCCGGCGCCGGCTGCCTGTCCCGTCCGCCGGACCCGGCCCGATCAAGCGGCGGAACGCCGCCAAGGAAGATGGATGTCCGACACATCATGGTAACCGGCCGGATTGCCTTCCAGGGCGAGGCGGGTGCCTATTCCGACCTCGCCTGCCGCGACGCCTTTCCGGGCTGGACCACGGTGCCATGCGACACGTTCGCCACCGCCATCGGGACGGTGCATGACGGATGCGCCGAACTGGCCATGCTGGCCTGCGAGAACAGCCTGGCCGGCCGGGTGCCGGACATCCATGCGCTGCTGCCCGAAGCGGGGCTGCATATCGTCGGCGAGCATTTCCAGCGGGTGGAGCATTGCCTGATCGGCGTGCCGGGTGCGGCCATTTCCGACATCAGGCGCCTGCACACCCATCCTGTGGCGATGAGCCAGGTCCGGCGCCTGATACGCGAACTGGGGGCCGCGCCGGTGAACCAATCCGACACGGCGGGGTCGGCGGCGCTGGTGGCGCGATGGGGCCGGCGCGAGGAGGGTGCGGTGGCCTCCTCGCTAGCCGCCGAACTCTACGGATTGCAGATCCTGCGTCGCAACGTCGAGGATGCGGCGCACAACACCACGCGCTTCTACATCACCGCGCGCGAACCCCGGTTGCTGGCATCCGGGACGCCAGGCACGATGACGACGATCCTTTTCCGGGTCCGTAACGTACCGGCGGCGCTCTACAAGGCGATGGGCGGCTTTGCCACCAATGGCGTCAACATGACCAGGCTGGAAAGCTACATGGTCGACGGCAACTTCACCGCGACGCAATTCATGGCCGATGTGGATGGCCATCCCGACGATACTGGCCTGCGTCACGCGCTCGACGAGCTGGCGTTCTTTTCCGACGAGCTGAGGATGTTGGGGACGTATATGCGATCCCCGTTCCGGGACAATCAATAGCTTCCTCGTGCCGGGTTCCCGAGATCCGGTTGCGGAGCCGGATCAGGCCCACGGCACCGAAAAACGGAGCACCCGGGTGACGCGGTCATGACGGACATCGCCCGCGCGGACGCCGTTGACCGAGGCAATCGCGCCGGAATCGTCGATGTCGTGAACGGCGAACTCGATCCTGTCCCACCATGGCTTGTAATTCCCGCCGCGGTCGATGCCGATCGAGATCGCGCCATCCGACGCGATGTCGCACCGTATCCGCAGGCGCAGAAAGCCGCCGTCACGGTAATCGAAGCTCACCCCGTCATCGACATAGACCGATCCTTCGCAGCCGGGACCCGGATAGATCGCGAGTTCGAGCGGACCCTGCGGCGTCTCCGACGTGCTCTGGACCAGCGGCTGCCGCGGGATGATGCTGCCGGCCCGCACGAAGACCGGAAGCTGGTCCAGTTTCGGCGCCTGATGCACGAGATGCGGCATCTGCGCCGCATCGCTGCCGAAATCCATGACCGCGCCGCTGCCGCCCGTCAGCTTCGCGGGCGGCGGATCGTCGATCCTCGCACCCGACCAATACTCGTACCATTGCCCGGGCGGCAGGATGATCGCGTACTGGTCCAGCGTCTCCGGGAACGGCGCCGGCGCCACCAGCATCGAGGGTCCCCACATGAACTGCACGCCGTCCTCCAGATCGAGGGGATAGCCGCCGGCGGCGTCGGGGAACTCCATGAACAGCGGGCGCATCATCGGCAGGCCGGTGCGCGAGGCTTCCTCGGCCAGCGTGTAGATGTACGGCATCAGCCGGTAGCGCTCCTCGATGAAGCGGCGGCGTATGGCGAGATGGGCCTCCCCGTCGACGAAGGGCTCCTGCTGCCGCGTGCCCTTGTCGCTGTGGTCGCGGCTGATCGGGTTGAACATGCCGAGCTGCAGCCAGCGCGTCAGCAGATCGGGCGGCGGCGAGCTGGAGAAGCCGCCGAGATCGCAGCCGGCGAACGCGAATCCGCCCAGACCCAGGCTGAGCAGCATCGGCGTGCTCATGCGCAGATGGTTCCAGCTCGCGGTGTTGTCGCCGGTCCAGGTGACGCTGTGCCGGTGGCCGCCGGCATAGCTTGCCCGCGTCATCACGAAGGGCCGCCGGTCCGGGCGCCACGCCAGCATCCCGTCATAGGTCGCCCTGGCATTCTGCATGCCGAACAGGTTGTGGATCTCGGCATGGGAGGCGGTGCGCGTGGCGAATCCCGGCTCGTCGATGCGATGCACCGCATCGAGCGGCATGGTCCGCGTCGGCACGCCGAACACGGAGGGCTCGTTCATGTCGTTCCAGATGCCGTGTACATGCTCGTCGAGCAAGGCCGCGCGCAGCAGCGTGCCCCACCATTCGCGCGTCGCGCGCCGGGTGAAATCGGGGAAGGCGCAAGGGCCGGGCCAGACTTTTCCGACAAAGGTCGCGCCATCCGCGGCATGGACGAAATGGTCGCCGGCGACGCCGCTGTCATAGGGCGCGTAGCCGGCATCGGGCAGCAGCGGCACATGCAGGTCGGCGATGACGACGCAGCGGAAGCCTTGGGCCGCCAGTTCGCGGGCGAGGCCGGGGAAGTCGGCAAACCGGTCCGGGTCGGTGGTGAATGGCCGGTTGCGGTCGAGCATGTCGATGTCGAACCACAGCACGTCCGTGGGCACGCGGTCGTGGCGGAGCCGTCCGGCAACCGCGCGCGTCTCGGCGGCGGACATGTAGCTGTAGCGGGATTGCTGGAAGCCGAACGACCATAGCGGCGGAAGCGGCGGCGGTCCGGTCAGCCAGGCATAGGCCTGCTGCACGGCCTTGGGAGCCGGCCCGGTCATGACATAGAAATCGATCGGCCCGCCATCCGCGCCGAACGAGAACCGGCCGGGATCGAGCACGCCGAACTCGAAACTGCTGCGGAAGCTGTTGTCGAGGAACAGCCCATAGGCCTGGCCGCGCTCGAAGCCCATGAAGAACGGGATGCTCTTGTAGAGCGGGTCGGTGCCCTCCTGGTAACGGTAGGCGTCGGTGTTCCACATCGTGAAGCTGCGTCCGCGGCGATCCAGCGGCCCCGCCTTTTCGCCCAGCCCAAAGATATGGGTGCGTGCGGGCAGGCCCATGCTCAGCCGGAAGCCCTCGCCGGCGGCCGCGAAGGGGTCGCCGCCGGCCCCTGCCAGGACACCGGCCAGGATCGTGCGGCCGCTCAGGTCGCTGATCGTCAGCGCCAGGGTGGAGGGATCGATCGCGACGCGCACGGAGGCGGTGGTGAAGCCGTCCGCTTCGGCCTCGATGGAAGC
>CAXTCT010000274.1:0-3557 GCA_964242565.1 uncultured Acetobacteraceae bacterium
GAAGCGGCCGTGGCGACGAACAGCACATCCGACGCCTCCGCCAGCGATCGCACGTCGGGATGGTAGGCATAGCCGACCTCCTTCCGTTGCCGGCTGGTATAGGCGATGCTTCCGCCGAACCCCGACAGCCGGGTTGCGATCGCCTGCCCGATCCGGCCCAGTCCGACGATGCCGTAACGAAGTCCCGATGCCCGTCGAGCGATGGCAGGTTGCGCGCGCGGCCAATGCCCGCCACGCACATGCAGCTCCGCCGCGGGCAGCGCGCGCATCGCGTTGAGCATCAGCGCGATGGCGAGGTCGGCGACATCGTCCGTGAGCACGTCCGGCGTGTTGGTGACGCGAACGCCCCTGTTCCGCATCGCCCCGAGATCGACCCGGTCATAACCGACGCCATTGATGGCGACGATCCCAAGATCCGGCAGCCGGGCCGCCAGCGCCGTGTCGAGCCCCTGGTGGCCTCCCGTCACCACCGCGCGCGTGCCCGCCGCATGATCGGCCAGCCAGGCTTCCCGCGAGGCCGCTTCCGGCCAGTGATGCACCTCGTAGGTCGCATCCAGCCTGGCCTGGGTCGACGGCAGGACCGGGCAGAGTTGCAACAGCTTGACGCTCATGATGATGTTCCCTTTCAGAGTACCGACAGCACGCCGCCATCCACATAGATCACCTGGCCGTTGACGAAGTCCGAGGCGCGTGACGCCAGGAAAACCGCCGCCCCCGCCAGTTCCTCGACCCGGCCCCAACGTCCTGCCGGGGTCCGGCCGCGCAGCCACGTGTCGAATGCCGGATCCTCGCGCAGCGGGCGGTTCAGCTCCGTCTCGAAATAGCCGGGCCCGATCGCATTGATCTGCAGACCGTGTTTCGCCCAGTCGGCGCACATGCCGCGCGTCAGCATCTTCACCGCTCCCTTCGACGCGGTGTAGGGCGCGATCGTCGGGCGTCCCACCTCGCTCTGCAGGCTGGCGATGTTGATGATTTTGCCGTGTCCGCGCGCGATCATGCGTTTTGCCACCGCCTGACCCACAAAGAACACGCTGTCGAGATTGGTGCGCATCACCTCGCGCCAGGTTTCCACCGGGAAGTCCGCAAGCGGCATCCGTCTCTGGATGCCGGCGTTGTTGACCAGGATATCGATGGCGCCGGCCTCCCGCTCGATCCGTGCTATGCCCGCCTCCACCGCGTCCGGATCGGTCACGTCGAACACGCCGAGCCCGTCGCCGGGAGCGAATGCCGCCTCGCCCAGCCCGGCGGACGCTGCGGCCACCCTCGATTGCTCACGACCGTTCAGCACAACGCGCGCGCCGGCCTCGATCAGGCCCCGTGCGATGGCCAGGCCGATGCCCTGGCTGGAACCGGTGATCAGCGCCAGCCGCCCGGTCAGGTCGAACAAGGTCGAGGCCATCATGGCAATATCCCGTTTCGCGTTTGCCCCGCAGGCATGCCGGATTCGTCCCGTTTCCTCCGGACGAACCCTACCGGACAGGATCGGGCCTGAAGGAAGGGCTTCCTCCTGCCCGGAGACAGTGGCATATCGAATGAAGCGTCACATGGCACGTGTTCGGCATGTCGCAAAGCCGGACGACAAGAACCGGCAGTGGCGGGGAGGAACAGGATGCTGGCGGCGGTGCTGCATGGCGCGCACGACCTGCGTGTCGAAGAGCGTGTGGATCCTGCGTTGAAGCCGGGCGAGGTGCTGGTCCGCGTGGCCTGCGGTGGCATATGCGGCTCGGATCTGTCGTATTTCAACAAGGGCGGCGTCGGCGATTTCCGAGTGCGTGAACCGTTGACGCTCGGTCACGAAGTATCCGGTGACGTCGTCGAGCTCGCCGATCACCCGGACTCGCACCCGGACTGGCCGATGCCCGCGGGCCTCGCCGTCGGCACGCGTGTGGCCGTCAACCCGAGCCGTCCCTGCCTGCATTGCCGCTTCTGCCGTGCGGGTCGCGCCAATCTTTGCCGCAATATGCGCTTCCTGGGCAGTGCGGCGCTGATGCCGCATGTGCAAGGCGCCTTCAGCGAGTTCGTCACCCTGCGGGCCGACCAGTGCATCCCGGTGCCGTCCGACATGCCCTACCGCATCGCCGCCTGCGCCGAGCCGCTTGCCGTCGCGCTGCACGGCGTGCGGCGGGCGGGTCCGATGGCGGGACAGCATGTGCTGGTCGCCGGGGCCGGTCCGATCGGGCTGCTCTGCCTGGCCGCGGCACTGCATGGGGGGGCGGCCAGCGTCACCATGACCGACCTGTTTGCCGCGCCGCTGCAGATCGCGCGGAGAATGGGAGCGGCGGACGGCGTCGACATGCGGGCCGAGCCGGACCGGCTGGCGCAGATCGCCGGTGCTCGCGGCGGCTTCGACATCGCCCTGGAAGCGACCGGATCCGCCGCTTCCGTGCTCGCCATGCCGGCGCTGATGCGACCGGGCGGCCGTATCGTCCAGCTCGGCATGCTGCCTCCCGCCCCGGTGCCATTGCCGGTGAACCTGCTGATGGCGCGCGAGATCGACCTTGTCGGCTCGTTCCGCTTCCATGAGGAATTCGACGTTGCGGTTGAAGCGCTCGCGAGCGGCCGGATCGATGTCACGCCAATCCTGTCGGGCATGCTTCCGATCCGGCAAGCAGCCGCCGCATTCGAACTGGCCGGCGATCGCTCGCGCGCGATCAAGGTGCATCTGGATATCGGCTGAGCTGAAAGCACGACATGCCGTCTCCTCTCCTGTGTTTCGAGCATGTCACCAAGCGCTTCGGCGGCACGCTTGCGGTCGACGACGTGTCGCTCACGTTGCAGGCGGGCGAGATCCTCGCCCTGCTCGGGGAGAACGGGGCAGGCAAGTCCACACTCATCAAGATGCTGGCCGGCATCCATACGCCGGACGCGGGACGCATCCTGTTCCGTGGCGAGCCCTACCATCATCTGCAGGCGCGCCATCGTCGGATACAAGGCGCCCAGCGCCAGAACATCGCCTTCATCCATCAGGATCTCGGCCTGATCGACTGGATGACGGTTGCCGAGAACATCGCCCTCGGCGTCGGCTATCGTCGCCGTTTCGGTTTGATCGATTGGCCGGACTCGCGTCGGCACGCGCGCGCGGTGCTGCGGACGATGAGTGCCGACATCGATCCCGACGCCCGCATCATGCATCTGAGCCGGACCGAGCGCTCCCTGGTTGCCATCGGCCGCGCCCTTGCCGCACAGGCCGAGCTGCTGGTGCTCGACGAACCCACGGCCAGCCTGCCGGCGGACGAGGTCGAGACCCTGCTCCGCGTTCTGCGCGACCTGCGGCGCACGGGCATCGGCATGATCTACGTCTCGCACCGGCTGGACGAGGTGTTCCAGGTGGCCGATGAGGTCGCGGTGCTTCGCGATGGCCGCCTGGTCGGTCGCACATCGACCCTGCAGACCAATCCCGCCGACCTCGTCACCATGATCGTCGGAAGGCCTCCCGAGCAGGTGTTCATCCAGCCCGAGCCCGCCGGCACGGCGGTCTGCCTGACGCTCGACGGTCTGCAGGCCGGCGGCGCGGGGCCGGTCGACCTGATCCTGCGACAGGGCGAGATGGTCGGGCT
>CAXTCT010000275.1:0-3508 GCA_964242565.1 uncultured Acetobacteraceae bacterium
AGTTCATGGCCGTCAACCGGGACGGCACCGGCCGGCTGGCCGGCATCGTCGTGCGCGACGCGCCGGCCTCGCGCTTCATCCTGGTGTCGTCCCTCGCGGCCAGGGAGCCAGGGCTGTCCGCCTATGCCGCCAGCAAGCGTGCCGGGGAGGAGGCCGCCGCCGCGGCACTCAGCTCGAGGCCATGGGTGATCCTACGCCCCTGCGTCATCTACGGTCCGTGGGACCACGAGGGCATGACCTTCCTGCGCCAGGCACGACGCCGGCTGGTGGCGGTCCCGGCCGCGCCGGAACCGCGCATCGCCATGATCCATGCGCGGGACGCGGCAGCCCTGGTGGTGGCGTTATGCGGGGCCGGTGCAGCCGGGGCCGGACATTCCGGCATACCCTTCGAGCTTTCCGACAGCCGGGCGGAAGGCTATGGCTGGAGCGAGATCCTGCGTCAGGCCGGTCTCGCCTTCGGTCGGACGCCCCGCTTCGTGCCGTTGCCCGACCCGCTCTTCGCCGCCGCCGGCGCCGCGGCGGAGGGCTGGGCCAGGACCGTGCGCCGTCCATCGGTGTTCGGGCGCGGCAAGGTGCGCGAGATCCTCCATCGCGACTGGGCCGTCGACCGGGACCGCCGGCCGCCCGGAACGATCTGGAAGCCGCAGATCGAGCTTGCGCAAGGTCTGGCCGAAACCATCGCCTGGTGGAAAGCGCTCCGGACAGCGGCCGGGCAGCCGGTCAGTTGCCGATGATGTCCTGGACGCGGGTTGCGAGCATCTCCAGCGCGAAGGGCTTTGTCATGACCTGCATGCCATGCTCCATATGGCCGCTCTCGACGAGCATGCTCTCGGCATAGCCGGTGATGAACAGCACTTTCAGGCCGGGGCGGGACTGCCGCGCCGCGTCCGCAAGCTGCCGGCCGTTCAGGCCGCCCGGCAGGCCGACATCCGTCAGCAGCAGGTCGATGCGGGCCTCGGAGGCCAGGAGGGCCTGTGCAACCTTGCCGCTTTCCGCCGCCAGCACCGTATAGCCGAGATCCGACAGGATATCGTGGACGACCATGCGCACGTCGGGTTCGTCCTCGACCATCAGCACGACCCGGCTTGCCGTCGCGGGCGGCATGGCGGCGACCAGATCCGCCTTCGTGACGACGATGTCGGTCCCGAAATGGCGCGGCAGGTAGATCGTCACGGTCGTGCCCTGTCCGACCTCGCTGCGCAGGCGCACGTGACCGCCGGACTGCTGCACGAAGCCGTAGATCATGGACAATCCGAGACCGGTGCCCTCGCCGATCGGCTTGGTGGTAAAGAAGGGATCGAACGCGCGCAGGATCACCTCCCGGGTCATGCCGCTGCCTGTGTCGGCGACCGACATGGCCACGTATTCGCCAGGCGGCACGTCCTGGGGCGGATGCTCCCTTGGCGCGCCGCGCCGGTCGCGCAGGACGCTGTTGGTGGTCTCGATCAGCAGATGACCGCCGTCGGGCATCGCGTCCCGCGCATTGACGACGAGGTTGAGCAAGGCGCTCTCGAGCTGGTGCGGGTCGCACAGGCAATTCCAGGGCTCCGGCGCCACGCTGGCCTCGAACGTCACGTTCGACGGCAGCGTGCGCCGCAGCAGCTCCTCCATGCCGACGACCAACCCCGAGATGTTGGTCGGCTTCGGATCCAGGGTCTGCCGCCGCGAGAAGGCGAGCAGGCGGTGGGTCAGGGCCGCGGCCCGGTTGGCCGATCCGAGCGCGATCTCGATGTAGCGGCCGAAATCCGCCGTGCGGCCCTGGCTGGTCCGTATACGCATCAATTCCAGGCTGCCCGATATGCCCTGCAGCATGTTGTTGAAGTCATGCGCGAGACCTCCGGTCAACTGGCCGACCGCTTCCATCTTCTGGGCCTGACGCAGCGCCTCCTCGATCCGCCCGCGCTCCTCGGCCTCCGACTGTAGCTTGGCGTTGGCCACGATCAGTTCCCGGGTCTTGCGCGTGAGCTCCAGGGTGCGCTCGGCAACGCGCTCCTCGAGCATCACGTTGTACCGGAGCAAGGCCGCTTCGGCATGCTTGCGCTCCGTGATGTCGCCCATGAGGCCCAGCAGGTGGGTCGGCGGGTGGTCGCCATGTCCCCCCTCCGGCCGGCCACGCGCCTCGACCCAGCGCACCTCGCCGTCGCTGGCCCGGCGGATACGGCATTCGAAATGCCACTCCACGCGTGCGTCCACCGCATGGCGGAACGTGCTGGCGACATGCTCGCGATCCTCGGGCACCACATGATGGAGGAAGGTCTCGTAGCTCCAGGCGGGCGGCGGACCCGGATAGCCGAAGATCTGGTCGTATCGCGCGGTGCGGGTGGCATTGCCCGTGGCCAGGTCGAAGTCCCAGCTGCCCAGCATGCTGGCATCCAGCGCGAGATGAAGCCGCGCCTCCCCGGTGCGTGCTTCCCGGATGACGCGCAGACGGTCGATGGCGGCGGCCAGCAGGTTGGCATAGCTGCGCAGGCAGGTAATGTCGTCCTCGTCGAACGGACGCGGCGTGCGGCTGCCGACCTGCAACAGGCCAAACGACGACCTGTCGCTGCCGCCAATGATGAGCACGCTGGCGACAGCCTTGATGCCCCTGTCGGTCAGGAGCTTCGGATATCGCAGGCGTGTCTCGCGGCTGGTGTCGGGCGAGAGTATCGGCTCGCCGGCCTGCCAGGGCAGCGATCCGGAGCCTTCGCCGGTCAGCGTCAGCGTCGCCTCGCCGACGGTCCCTGGCTCCCAGCCGACGCCGGCACGCAGCAAGAGCGTCTGGCCGTCTTCCTGCAGTTCCATGACGCTGGCGAGATCGCATCCCAGCGCGTCGCCGACCTGGCGGCAGGCATGGGTCAGGATGTCGCCGAGATTTTCGGACCGGAGCGCAAGCTCGCCGAATGTCGCCAGGGCCGTCTTGTGCCGGAGCAATTCCGGATGGTCGCACGCTGCATCGTACAAAAGGCGTACTCCGAATAATCCCTCGGATCCGGAGTTGCCGGACCAATGCCAGCGATGTCCGACCTATCCGCGATTGAACGAACACTATATCGTTACGACAAAGATATGAAATGCGCAGTTTATCACAGGATCGTGATAGCCTGCTCACAGGCCGCCTGGCTACCGGTCCGGTCCAGCTTCCAGCGTGGCGGATCGTGTCGCCTCGATCCGGGACAGGCATGAGAGCGCCTCGTTCGCCATCAGCGGCGACGACTTGTCGGGTCCAGGCGCCGTCGTCTCGCTGGCGGTGATTCTTCCGTCGAGAATCATGCCGGAAAGCTGACGGTCCCCGCCCTCGTCCTGCATGGTGATCCGGCCCCGGGCGTCAACCACGCCGTCCATGCGGCGGTGTCGCCCATGCCTGTGGTTCCAGATATGGCCGTCGGACACCCGGAACCGCACCGGCTCGATGCTGGCGGCGCAGGTCGTGCCGGTCGCTCCCGGGCCGGTTGCGCCCGTACTCTGGGTGCCGCGATACACCCCGTCGAAGCGCGTGACGTCGGGACCGGGTCCGGTCCCCGGCGCG
>CAXTCT010000276.1:0-3506 GCA_964242565.1 uncultured Acetobacteraceae bacterium
CCGCAGCCCGTCGCCCACCAGGTTGAAGGCGAGCACGGCCAGGAATATCGCCGCGGCCGGCCGATCACCTCATCCGCCGGCGCAATGGGACTGATGCAGCTGATGCCGGCCACCTATGCCGACATGCAGGAACAGAACGGCCTGGGCCGCGACCCCTACGAGCCGCGCGACAATATCCTGGCCGGGGCGGCCTATATCCGGGCGATGTATGGCCGCTACGGCGCTCCGGCTTTTCTTGCCGCCTATAACGCCGGGCCGCAACGGCTGGACGATTACCTGGCAGGAAGGCGCACGCTGCCGAACGAGACCGTGGATTATGTCGCCTCGATCACGCCCTATCTCGGCGTCGAGGCCGCCGCGACCCCTCCGGCCCCGGCTTATGCCGCCTCGACCCCGCGTGTAGCGCCCCGCATCCGTCTGGTCGACTATCGCGTGCCCGTCGCGTCCCCGGCGTACGGGGTCTGGGCGATCCAGGTCGGTGCCTATCTTTCCGCGGCACAGGCGCGTTCTGCGACGACCATGGCGCGTCAGGCGGCCTATGCCGAGCTTTCCGCCAGCATCGTCCTGGTGCAGCCGACCAGCCGCCCCGGTCGCACAAGCCCCGGTCGCACAAGCCTATATCGTGCCCGCCTCGCGGGCCTCGCGCATGAGAGCGCCGGTGCGGCCTGCATCGTCCTGGAGCGGCACAGCATCCCCTGCATGATCGTGGCGCCGGGAGGCTGAACCAGCGCTCGTACCGCCCGTTTGGCCTGCGTCGCACCGAATGATCAGGAACATGACATGCCCCGCATCATCGACCTCGCCCCGCATGATCCGTTGCCCGAAGGACCGGCCCTGGTGCTGATGCGCCGGTTCGAGGAGGATGATCCACGCAAGATCATGATCGAGATCATTGCGCTGGATCACCATCATACCGAGTCCAATGCCCGCCTGACCGACGCGCACGGCGAGCCGCTCGCCTGGGAGGATGCCACCAGGCGTGCATTGGAGGCTGCCGGAGAGGCCAGGTTCGATGCGATCCACCGTATCGACCGCACCGCCGGGCCGCGCGAGCAGGAGATCGCAGCCCATGGTGGCGACCACTCCGCCAACATGGAAAAGCTGCAGGATTTCGATTTCGAGGACGGGGTGTCCGGCTCCGACATGCGCGACCGCGGTTACAACGAGGCCCCCCGGCGATTCTAGCAGAGGGTCCGGGACCCAGACGCTCCGGTCCAGGCGCTTGCGCGGGCTACCTCTCGACGACGATCTGACCGCTCATCGCCGGCCAGTCCGAGTAGCCGACCGAACTGCCGCCGTACCAGTACTGCTTCGGGCTGTCGGCCAGCGGCGCGCCGGTGCGAAGCCGGGTGACCAGATCCGGGTTGGCCAGGAATGGCCGCCCGAAGCTGAACAGGTCGGCATCCCCCTTGGCCAGGACCTTCTCGGCCAGCTCCAGCGTATACATGTTGTTGGCGATATAGGCGCCCGAGAAACGCTTGCGCAGGGCCGCGAAATCGACCTCGCCTGGCACGTCGCGGGTGGTCTGGGTCACTCCCTCGATGTCGTGGACATACAGCAATCCGGCCCTGTTCAACCCGTCCACGAACGCGCCGTAGGTGGCCATCACGTCGGAATCGAGCGGCGCGTTTCCCGGCATGGTCGTGGCAGGCGAGATCCGGATGCCGACACGGCCGCCGCCGCCCCACACAGAGGTCACCGCCTCCACCACGTCGAGCGGGAAGCGCAGACGGTTCTCGATCGAGCCGCCGTAGCGGTCGGTGCGCTTGTTGGTGCTGTCGCGGATGAACTGCTCGAGCAGGTAATTATTCGCGGCGTGGATCTCGACGCCGTCGAAGCCGGCGTCCTTGGCGCATTTCGCGGCATGACGATAATCCTCGACGATCGCCGGGATCTCGTCGGTCTCCAGCGCACGCGGCGTGACATGATCCTTCATGCCTTCATTGGTGAAGGCCTGGCCTTCCGGTGCGATCGCCGAGGGGGCCACCGGCAGCGCCCCGCCCTGCAGGTCCGGATGCGAGATACGTCCGGTGTGCCAGAGCTGGAGGAACATCCGTCCGTCGCGGCGATGCACCGCACCGGTCACCCGATGCCAGGCCTCGACCTGTCCGGGCGACCAGATCCCCGGCGTCAGCGCGTAGCCGCGCGCCTGGGCGGAGATGTTGGTGGCCTCGCTGATGATCAGCCCGGCATCGGCGCGCTGGGCATAATAATCGGCGGCGAAATCCGGGACGATGCCGCCGTCGCTGGAGCGGCTGCGGGTCAACGGGGCCATGACGATACGGTTGGGCAGGTGCAGGTCGCCGACCGTCACGGGCCTGAGGATCGGACTGTCGTTGGCAGCAGCCATGGAATGATCATCCAGTCTTGAGGTTGGAGGAGCCGCGGACCGTCTGCGCGTTCGGCGGGCGGCGCGCCGGCATAGGGGCGCCGAACTGTCTGGTGTGGGCGGGCGCCATTGCATGCTCCGGGTCTTGCACGACAGTCATCGCCACGACTGGACCGAAGGTTCCGGCATCCGATGCAGCCGTCGCCGGGATGAACGCCCGCTTGATGCCGACCCTCCGAGATGCGATTGTTGCAGCTTGATGATGGTGGCGGCCGCTTCGCATGCCGAACACGACGGCCGGATCCAGGACAGGATGGCCATTTCAGGGCAGGATGGCCTTATGTCAGACTATAAGCGTCCCGGCATGCCGAAGTCTGACCCATCGCTGCTGCGCCTGCAACTGGTTGGTCCGATGCAGGCCTGGACGCTGGACAACGAGAATGTCCTGCCGCCCGGGCGCAAGACGCGCGGCCTGCTCGCGGTTCTGGCCATGTCCGGGCGACGGCCGGTGCTGCGCTCCAAGCTCGCCGAGATGCTCTGGAGCCGGCGCTCCGAGGAGCAGGCGCGCGCTTCCCTGCGCCAGGAAATCCATCGCCTGCTCGATGCGCTGACCCCGGTCGGAGCCTCCATCGTCAGCGTCGAGCGCCATTCGCTCGCCCTGCGCCCGGGGCTGACGGCGGTGGACGCGGAACGGCTGCTGAATGCCAATGTGAACCATGTCCTGTCTCAGGCCAGCGCCCATATCCAGCCCGGCTCCGGCGCCGGGTTTGCCCTGCCCCCGCTCGATGGCGTGCTGCTCGAGGAACTGAACGGCACCGATCCGGCGCTGGACATCTGGCTCGTCGCCGAGCGCAGACGCCTGCATGATCATGCGCTGGGCCTGTACGAGGCGGCCTTGCAGCGCGGACCTGCTCCGGTGGCGACAATCGCCATCTGCCGGCAGCTGCTGCTGCTCGACCCCCTGCACGAGGCCGCCTGGCGCGAGCTGATCGGGGCATATCTGTTGCAGGGAGATCGGGGCGCCGCCCTGCAGACGGCGGACCGTTGCGCTGCCCTGTTCAGCCGGCGCGCCTCGGGGCCGCCCGGCCCGGAAACCAGCCGGCTGCTCGCCGAGCTGCGCAACGGTTCCATTCCGGCCCTTCCAGCCGGCCTGCCGGCGAGCGAAGGCGGTGGCGCC
>CAXTCT010000277.1:0-3493 GCA_964242565.1 uncultured Acetobacteraceae bacterium
TTGGCCAGTTCCTCGGCGAGTTCGGGGAGGGCTTTGAAGAGGTCGGCGACGAGGCCGTAATCGGCGACCTGGAAGATGGGGGCTTCCTCGTCCTTGTTGATGGCGACGATGACCTTGCTGTCCTTCATGCCGGCGAGATGCTGGATCGCGCCCGAGATGCCGATTGCGACATAGAGGTCGGGGGCGACGATCTTGCCGGTCTGGCCGACCTGGTAGTCGTTGGGCACGTAGCCCGCATCCACCGCCGCCCGGCTCGCGCCGATGGCTGCCCCGAGGCTGTCGGCGATCGGCTCGATCAGCTTGAAATTCTCGCCGTTCTGCATCCCGCGCCCGCCGGACACCACGACGCGCGCGGAGGCCAGTTCGGGACGCTCGGACTTGGACAACTCGGCCGAGACGAAGCGCGACAGGGGCGCGGCTCCGGGGGCGGCGTCGGGAGGCGCCACATCCTCGATGGCGGCCTCCCCGCCTTCGGCGGCGGCGGCGTCGAAATTGGCCGCGCGCACGGTGATCACCTTCTTGGCGTCCGACGACCTCACCGTGGCCAGCGCGTTGCCCGCATAGATCGGCCGCACGAAGCTGTCGGCGTCGATCACCTCGATGATCTCGCTGATCGGCTGGCTGTCGAGCAGGGCGGCGAGGCGCGGCATCATGTTCTTGCCCGTCGCCGTGGCTCCCGCCAGCAGATGGTCATACCGATCCGCCAGCGACACCAGAAGCGCCGCCAGCGGCTCGGCCAGCGGCTTGTCGTAAAGCTCGGCATCGGCCTTGAGCACGCGGCTGACGCCGATGATGCGCGAGGCGGCCTGTGCCACCGCGTCGATGCCGTGGCCCGCGACCAGGACATGCACCTCGCCAAGGGCGCGGGCCGCCGTCACGGCGCAACGGGAAGCCTGCTTGATCGAGCCGGCTTCATAATCAAGAAAAACAAGTGCGGTCATCTCGGATCACCCTTCCATCCCATAACGCCGACCGATCAGATCACGCGCGCTTCCTGGCGCAGCTTGTCGACCAGCTCGGCCACCGAGCCGACCTTGACCCCGGCCTTGCGCGTCGGCGGCTCGGTCACGCGCGTCGTGGTCAGGCGCGGGCTCGCATCGACGCCCAGATCCGCCGGCGTGATCGTCTCCATCGGCTTCTTGCGCGCCTTCATGATGTTGGGCAGCGAGGCGTAGCGCGGCTCGTTGAGGCGCAGGTCGGCGGTGATGATCGCCGGCAGCGCCAGCGCCAGCGTTTCCAGCCCGCCATCGACCTCGCGGGTCACGGTGATGGAGGAAGGGGGGATGGAGGAAGGGGGCGCCTGCCCCTCGGACAGCTCCACCCTGGAGGCGAAACAGCCCTGCGGCCAGCCCAGCAGGCCGGCCAGCATCTGCCCGGTGGCGTTCATGTCGTCGTCGATCGCCTGCTTGCCCAGGATCACCAGGCCAGGCTGCTCGCGGTCCACCAGGGCGCGGACGATCTTGGCCACCGCCAGCGGCTCGGGGCTGGTCTCGGTCTGCACCAGGATGGCGCGATCGGCTCCCATCGCCAGGGCCGTGCGCAACGTCTCCTGGCTTTGCGCAACACCCACGGAAACCGCGACGATCTCGCTGGCGACGCCCTTCTCCTTGAGGCGCACGGCTTCCTCGATGGCGATCTCGTCGAACGGGTTCATCGACATCTTGACCCCGGCCAGATCGACCCCGGAGCCGTCGGATTTGACCCGCACCTTGACGTTGTAATCGACCACGCGCTTGACGGTCACGAGCAGCTTCATGGGCTTGCGTTCACTTCCTGCTTGAGTTGGCAGAATAGGGGAGGGTTCCGCGACGGGACTACATCCCGCCGGGATAGTTCGGGCCGCCGCCGCCCTCGGGTGCCGCCCAGTCGATGTTGCGCGTCGGGTCCTTGATGTCGCAGGTCTTGCAGTGCACGCAGTTCTGCGCGTTGATCTGCAGCTTCGGCGTGGAGCTGGTGGCGCCCTTGGCATCGACCACCTCATACACCCCGGCCGGGCAGTAGCGGCTTTCGGGCGAGCGGAACATCTCCCAGTTCACCGGCGTCCACCGCCCGGGATCGCGCAGCTTCAGATGCACCGGCTGGTCCTCCTCGTGGTTGGTGTTGGACAGGAACACCGAGGACAGCTTGTCGAAGGTCAGGACATTGTCCGGACGCGGATAGGCGATCGGCTCGGAGCGCTGCGCCGTCTCCAGCGTCTCGTGGTCGGCATGGCGGTGGCGCAGCGTCCAGGGGGCCCGCCCGCGCAGGATCATCGCATCGATGCCCGCATGCAGCGCGCCGCCATACAGGCCATACCTGGCAAAGGCCGGGCGGACGTTGCGCACATCGCGCAGCTCGCGCCACAGCCACGAGCCGCGCACCCTGGCGGTGTAGGATCTGGGCTCGGCCGGCTTGCCCGACCGCAGCGCCTCGGCCACGGCTTCGGCGGCCAGCATGCCGGACTTCATCGCCGCATGGGTGCCCTTGATCTTGGGCACGTTGAGGAAGCCCGCCGCATCGCCCACCAGCGCGCCGCCGGGAAAGCTCAGGCGCGGGATCGATTGCAGCCCGCCCTCGGACAAAGCGCGCGCGCCATACGACAGCCGCTTGCCGCCCTCCAGATGCGGGCGGATCGCCTTGTGGGTCTTGAGGCGCTGCATCTCGTCGAACGGAGACAGCCAGGTGTTGGGGTAATCCAGCCCGACCACGAAGCCGTAGCTGACCAGGTTCTCGCCGAAATGATACAGCCACGAGCCGCCATAGGTCGCACGGTCCAGGGGCCAGCCGAAGCTGTGCTGGATCAGCCCGGGCCGGTGCTGGGCGCGGGGGACCTCCCACAGCTCCTTGATGCCCAGGCCGTAGGTCGGCGGATCGACCCCCTCGCGCAGCCCAAAGCGCTTCATCAGCTGCTTGGACAGCGAGCCGCGGCAGCCCTCGGCGAACAAGGTGTAGGTCGCGCGCAGCTCCATCCCCGGCGCATGGTTCGGACCCGGCTCGCCGGTGCGCGCGATGCCCATGTCCCCGGTCGCCACGCCGACGATGCGCCCGTCCGCCTCGAGCAGCTCCGAGGCGGCAAAACCAGGATAGATCTCCACCCCGAGCGCCTCGGCACGGCTCGCCAGCCAGCGGCACACATCGCCCAGGCTGACAATGAAATTGCCGTGGTTGTTCATGTGCGGCATCACCAGCCCGAGCCACGGCACACGGACCGCGCGCGTCTCGGTCAGATACAGCATCCGGTCCTCGCCCGCCGGCGTCAGCAGCGGCGCCGCCACCCCGTCGGCCGGATCACGCCAGTCCGGGATCAGCTCGTCCAGCGCACGCGGCTCGATCACCGCCCCGGACAGGATATGCGCCCCGATCTCGCTGCCCTTCTCAACCAGGCAGACCGATAGCTCCGGCGCCAATTGCCTCAGGCGGATCGCCGCGGACAGCCCAGCAGGACCACCACCCACAACGACGACGTCAAACTCCATCGCCTCACGCTCAGACACACTCACCATCCCCGATATGT
>CAXTCT010000278.1:0-3474 GCA_964242565.1 uncultured Acetobacteraceae bacterium
GCCCGACCCGCGATCGGCCCCGGCCGCTGCCGGGCCGCCGACGGTGGTCGAGGCGGCGGCGGCGGACGGGATCATCTCGATGACCGGGCACCGGCTGCATGGCCGCAGCATCGCGACCCTGGCGGTGCTGCCGCCGCTGGACCTGGATGCCGGCGTCAATGACAAGCTGGTGCCGGCGCTGACCGAGGAGCTGATCGCCAGCCTCGCGACGAATCCGCTGCTGGCGGTGATCAGTGGCTCCGCCTTGGCAGCCACCCTGGCTCAGGGCCGTGACGACGCCCTGCTTCGGCGCAGCTTCGGACTGGACTACGTGCTGGATGGCACCATCCTGCGCGGCCGGGAGCGGATCCGGATCATCCTGCGGCTGCTCGATCTGCGCCTGCAGGGCCATGTGGTCTGGGCCAAGCGCTTTGACTGCGATCCGGCCGATGCGATGGTCCGGCTCGACGATGTCGCCACCCAGGTCAGCGCACAGCTGCCCTGGGAATTGCTGGTGATCGAGTCCCGCCGGGTCGGCTCGCGTCCGACCGCCGAGCTGAGCGCCATCCAGCTCACCTTGCGCGCCCTGCATCTGGCGATGCAGCCGGAGCGGATTCAGAACGACAAGGCCGGCGAGCTGCTGGCCCGCGCGGAGGCGCTCGATCCGGATCACCCGCTTACCGCCATGATCGACGGGATGCGCCATTTCATCCGCGTCATGCAGTTCTGGGGCGGCAAGGCCAGCGAGGGCCGCCTGGCCGAGGTGGCGTTGCACCGGGCGCTGAATGCCGGGCACAACACCTCACCCGTCATGGCCGTTGCCGGCCTCATCCGCGCCCAGTTGCTGGACGAGGCGGCCTCCGGACTGGCGCTGGTCGAGCGCAGCCTCAAGCTCAACCCGACCATGAGCATGGGAGACCTGTTTGCGGCGATCATCCTGGTGCGCATGGGCCGGCTCGACGAAGCGGAGCGGCATTTCCACCGGTACAAGCAGCTCTCGCCGCTGCACCCGATGCATTACATGTTCGACGGCATCGCCATATCCATCGCCCTGTTGCAGGGAAAGACCGAAGCGGCGGCCGAGCTCGGGCGCGAGCTGATCGAATTATCGCCCGCACTGCTCTACCCGGCGATCCCATGCCTCGCCGCCTTCGGCCATCTCGGGCTGCGCGAGGATTGCGAACGGCTATTGGTCCGGATCCTGGCCCTCTCTCCCGGGCTGAGCATCGACCGGGTGCTGGCGCAGATGCAGCTGCAGCGGACGCTCGACCGGGATTGCCTCGCCGGCGGGCTGCGCGCGGCCGGACTGCCCCAGCGTCATGGCCAGTGCCCGGAAAATGGCGATGCGACCGGCGAGCAGGACGACAAGGGCGACGGCGACATGTCCGGCGATGTCCGCGTCCGCTTGGCGACCTGAGCCAGCCAAGCTAGATACGCCCAAGGCTGGCGCCCCAGGCTGGTCGCTCCAGGCTGGCGCTCCAGGCTGGTCGCTCTAGGCTGGCCGGGCTCGTCAGGCGCAGCCTGGACAGGCACCGCCCGATTACCCGCTCCGGCGTGCTTGTGCGCCAGGCAACCCAGAGGCCTCATGATCGCCCGCATCCGCATCGCCGCACTGACCCTTCCCTTCCTGGTGTCCCTGGGTGCCTGTTCCGGCCAGGGCGGCGGCCATGCCGTCGATAGCGGCGCGGACACCGCCGCCCTCAGCGCCCCGCGCAACCACCTGCTGGGCGAGGACCGCAGCGCCACCGGCGGCGACCAGACCCAGGCCGGCGTGAACGCCTATCTGTGGCGTGGCGCGATCGACACCTTGTCGTTCATGCCGTTCGCCTCGGCCGACCCGGTCGGCGGCATCATCATCACCGACTGGTACAGCCCGCCGACGACGACCGGCGAGCGTTTCAAGGCCACCGCCTATGTGCTCGGCAAGCAGCTTCGTTCGGATGCGATACGGGTCGCGATCTTCCGGCAGACGCAGGAGGGCGGCCAGTGGGTCGATGCCTCCGTGGCGCCCAACACCGCGCCGGACATCACCAACAAGATCCTCGCCCGCGCCCGCCAGCTTCGTGCCGATGCCGGCCAGACCGGTGAATGACCTCCGGCACTTGACGGCAGCTCGAGCAAAGATGGTCCGATGAACGACGTCGCCGTGCATGATTTCCGGGAAAGCGAGCGGCATTGGCAGGCCGAATGGGCGCGTCGCGGCAGCTTTGCCGTCGCCGACATGCCACCCGAGAACCAGCCGACCTATTATGTGCTGGAGATGTTTCCCTATCCAAGCGGCCAGTTGCACATGGGCCATGTGCGCAACTACACGCTCGGCGACGTGGTCGCGCGCTACAAGCGGGCGCGCGGCTTCGCCGTGCTGCATCCGATGGGCTGGGACGCCTTCGGCCTTCCCGCCGAGAATGCCGCGCGCGAACGCGGCGTCCATCCGGCGGAATGGACGCGCGGGAACATCGCCGCGATGCGCGCCACGCTGCAGCGGCTCGGCTTCTCGCTGAACTGGGACCGCGAGTTCGCCACCTGCGAACCGCGCTACTATGGCCACCAGCAGAAGCTGTTCCTCGACATGCTGGCGGCCGGACTCGCGGAGCGGCGGGAAAGCTGGGTCAACTGGGATCCCGTCGACGAGACCGTGCTGGCCAACGAGCAGGTCGTCGATGGCCGCGGCTGGCGCTCAGGCGCCGTCGTCGAGAAGAAGCAGCTCAGCCAATGGTTCCTGCGCATCACCCGGGATGCGCCCTCGCTGCTCGGGGCACTCGAGACGCTGGAACGCTGGCCCGAGCGGGTGCGCCTGATGCAGTCGCGCTGGATCGGCCGTTCCGAGGGCGCGCGGGTGAGCTTTCCGTTGCGCACCCCCGCAGCCGGGCGCGAACAGCTGCGGGCGGCGGGCATCGAGCAGCTGGAGGTGTTCACCACCCGTCCCGATACGCTGTTCGGCATGGCCTTCCTGGCCATCGCACCCGAGCATCCGCTGGCGGCCATGGTCGCCGACGGCAGCCCGGCCGCGAGCGACTTCATCGCCGAGTGCCGCAGCCTGGGCACCAGCGAGGCGGCGATCGAGACGGCCGAGAAGCGCGGCGTCGACACCGGCCTGCGCGTCGGCCACCCGTTCCTGCCGGAGGTCGATTTCCCGGTCTGGATCGCCAATTTCGTGCTGATGGAATACGGCACCGGCGCCATCTTCGGCTGCCCGTGCGGCGACCAGCGCGATCATGATTTCGCCACCCGCTACGACATCGCGTTCATCAACGTGGTCGCTCCCGCCCCTTCGTCCGGCGGTGAGGCGGCCTATGCCGGACGCGCCTATGATGGTCCCGGCACCTTGATCAATTCGGGCTTCCTCGACGGCCTCGACACCGTCGCCGGCGCCCGCGCCGCGATCGAGCGGCTGGAGCGGCTCGGGGCCGGGCGCGGGGGGGGCAAATGGCGGCTGTCGGAGTGGGGGGTCTCGCGGCAACGCTACTGGGGCTGGCCGATCACGAACATCCACTG
>CAXTCT010000279.1:0-3467 GCA_964242565.1 uncultured Acetobacteraceae bacterium
CCGCCTATCGCGGCGCGCAGGCCGTGCGCGGCGCCGTCACCGTGACGGCCGACCGGCTGATCGCCTTCTACCGCAAGAAACCCGGCGTCAGAGCGGGCGCCGCGCCGGCCAGGCCAGCCAGGCCTGGAGCCGCATCCTCCCCGGTCGACGACACCGGCGCCAACGAGATCTACCGGCTCGAGGCGTTCGGCCATGTGCATATCTTCACCGCCACCGATCAGGCGTTCGGCGATCATGGCATCTACGACATCGACCAGGCGGTGCTGGTGCTCACGGGCCATGACCTGCGTCTGCTGACGCCCACCGACGTGCTGAGCGCACGCGACCAGATGGAATACTGGTCGCAGAACCGCATGTCGGTCGGTCGCGGCGACGCCGTGGTGACCACCAACGACGGCAGGCGCATCCGCGCCGACGTGCTGGTCGGCTACAGCGCGCCGCCGGATCCGAACAAGCCGCATCCCGTCCAGGCGAGCGGTGCGGCGCCGGCGGCCACCGACCCTATCCAGGGCGACCCGATCCAGAGCTCGGGCAAGTTGCAGAAGGTCAACGCTTTCGGGCATGTGGTGGTCCGGACCCGCACCGAGACCGTGACCGGCGAGCGCGGGGTTTACGTGCCAGACACCGGAATTGCGCGTATCGTCGGCGACGTCCACATCACCCGTGGCCAGAACCAGCTCAATGGAGCCGCAGCGATCGTCAACATGCATACAGGTCTCGCCACCATGACCGAGGATCCGGGCGCGCGCGTGCAGGGGCTGATCGTCCCGAACGACAATACCGGATCGCCCGGCGGCAAGGCGCCCAGGCCCGCCTCGGGCAGATCCCGGGATGGACAGCCCGGCCCGTGAACGAGATGCCCAAGCGTCCCCTGAGCGAGGCCACGAGCGATCTCGTGAACGCCGCTTCCGAGGAGGCGGCGCACCGTGCCGGAGGACTGACCGCGCACGGTGTCGGCAAGAGCTACCGCAAGCGGGCGGTGGTGCGCGACGTCTCGATCAGCGTCCAGCGCGGCGAGGCGGTCGGGCTGCTCGGCCCGAACGGCGCCGGCAAGACCACCACCTTCTACATGATCGTCGGGCTGGTGCAGCCGGACGCCGGCACCATCACGCTGGACGGCGCCGACATCACGCAGCTGCCGATGTACCGGCGCGCCCGCCTCGGCATCGGCTATCTGCCCCAGGAAGCCAGCATCTTCCGCGGCCTGAATGTCGAGCAGAACATCATGGCCGCACTCGAAGTGGTGGAAAGCGACCTGAGCCAGCGCGAGCTGATGCTCGACGAGCTGCTGCGCGAGTTCGGCATCGGTCGGCTGCGCCGTTCGCCCTCGCTGGCCCTGTCCGGCGGCGAGCGCCGGCGCCTCGAGATCGCGCGCGCGCTGGCCAGCCAGCCCAGCTATATCCTGCTCGACGAGCCGCTTGCCGGCATCGATCCGATCGCGGTGGGCGAGATACGCGACCTGGTGTCCCACCTCAAGCATCGCGGCATCGGCGTGCTGATCACCGACCATAACGTGCGCGAGACGCTGGAAATCATCGACCGCGCCTACATCATGCATGGCGGCCAGGTGCTGATGCATGGGGCTCCCGAGGAGGTCGTCGCCCACGAAGACGTGAGACGCGTATATCTCGGCGAAAGATTTTCGTTGTAGCCTTCCGACCCATGGCAATCGGACCGCGCCTGGAGCTTCGACACACGCAATCGCTGGTCATGACGCCGCAGTTGCGTCAGGCCATCAAGCTTCTGCAGTTCACCAACATGGAAGTGGCCGCTTTCATCGACGAGGAACTCGAGCGCAATCCGCTGCTCGAGCGCGATGAACGCCCCGAGACCTCCCCGGAGCAGCCCGCGCCGGATCAGCGGCCGTTGGCGGACGGCCACGATCCCATCGACACCGATCTGCTGGTCGGCGCGCACACCCTGCCCGACCAGGCGGCGGGACCGCTCGACAGCGACCATGCCGAGCAGTTCGACGGCCCCGGCTATGACGGCTCGGCTCATGACGGAGCCGGCTATGACCGGTCGGGCGGTCTCGATTACGGCAATCGCCAGCCGGGCGGGTCGGGCAACGGGCCGGGCGAGGAGCGGGCCCCTTTCATCGAGAATCTGGCGGGTCAGCCGCGCTCGCTGCGCGAGCATCTCGGCGAGCAGCTCCGGCTGAGCTTCGACAACCACGCCGACCGGGTGATCGGGGCGCATCTGATCGCCCTGCTCGATCCGGCAGGGCGCGTCGCCACCGCGAACGATGTCCTGGCGGCGGCACTCGGCACGACGGCGGAGCGCGTGGCCGCGGTGCGTCTGCACATGACGCGCTTCGATCCGGTCGGACTATTCGCCCTCGACCTGCGCGATTGCCTTGCGGCCCAGCTCGCCGAGCGCAACCGGCTGGACCCGGCGATGCAGATGCTGCTGGACCATCTGGAGCTGCTGGCCCGCCGCGAACACAAGCGGCTGCAATCGATCTGCGGCGTCGATGCCGAGGACCTGGCCGAGATGATCGCCGAGATCCGTGCGCTGGATCCCAAGCCGGGAGCCGGCTACGACATCGCCCAGGCGCAGCCGATCCTGCCCGACGTGCTGATGCGCCCCGGGCTCGACGGCGACTGGATCCTGGAGCTCAATCCCGACACCCTGCCCCGGCTGCTGGTCAGCGAAGCCTTCCACGCCCGCGTCTCCCTCCGCGCGGGACGCGAGGAGCGGCTGTTCCTGGCCGAGAAGCTGGCCAGCGCCAACTGGCTGATCAAGTCCCTCCAGCAGCGCGCCCAGACCATCCTGAAGGTCGCTGGGGAGGTGATGCGCCGGCAGGAGGGCTTCCTCGCGCGCGGGGTCGGCCATCTGCGGCCGCTGATCCTGCGCGATATTGCCGAGGCCGTGGAGATGCACGAGAGCACCGTCAGCCGGGTGACCGCCAACAAATACATCTCGACGCCGCGCGGGCTGTTCGAGCTGAAATATTTTTTCACCACGGCGATCGCCGGCGTCGGCGGGGAAAGTCACAGCGCGGAGGCCGTTCGTTACAGGATCCGCGGCATGATCGCGTCCGAGGATGCGGTCGCGACCCTTTCGGATGACGCTATCGTGGCGGCGCTGCGGCGCGAAGGCATAGACATCGCGCGCCGTACCGTGGCCAAATACCGCGAGGCGTTGCGCATTCCGAGCTCAGTGCAGCGCAAGCGGGAGAAAGCCGTCTCCGTCTGATGCCTGGACAATCCTCCAGCCTGTTTGAGCCTGGACCCAGTGTCCGTCGTCGCTCGCGAGCATGGCAGCTTCCCGACCATCAAGGGGAGACAGCGTGTATGCATATCAATGTCGCCGGCAAGCAGATCGATCTTTCTGACGCCCTGCGGACCCGCGTCACGGCTCATCTGGACGTCATCGCGGAGAAATATTTCGACAATGCGCTGGAGGCCAACGTCACCTTCAGCCGGGCCCGCAGCTTCTTCACCTGCGACATCAATGTGCGGGCG
>CAXTCT010000280.1:0-3463 GCA_964242565.1 uncultured Acetobacteraceae bacterium
CGGCGGCCTGCTCGCCGGCCGCCCGCTCCTGGACCTGCATCAGGGCGGCGATCAGGCGCGCAGATGCCGCGGGATCGGAAGACCGAGATGATCGGGGATATTCCAGATCTCGCGCACCGTGCGGACCGGCCTGAAACCGGTGCGGAGATAGCTGCCCAGCGCACGCGGGTGGTCTGCCGTGCAGGTGTTGACCCGGATGAAGCCGCCGGGCCGCGGCCCTGGTTGCCCGGCCAGCTGACGATCCACCTGCGCCCAGGCCGCATCGACGGCGGCACCCAGGAAGGCCGGACCGATGCCCTTGCCGACCAGATGCGGCATCAGGCCGAAATAGCTGATGTTGACCTCGTTGCCGAGGCGGCCGTCGAGCTCGAAAAAGCCGCCCGGCTCGCCCTGATGATACAGGACATGCAGGTTGATCCGGCGATCGGCCAGCAGGGCGGCGATCTCCGCATCGGGCGCGATGCGACGCAGCCACCAGCAATAGTCACGTCCGACGGCGCCGTAGAGATAACGGTAGAAGCCGGTCGTGGGCGCCGGCACGAGCACGATCCCGTACTCGCGCGTCAGTGCCGGAGGCGGCTGTTCGGGCCGTGCCTCCATGCGCAGGAACGTCACATCCACCGCGATCCGGCTGAAACCATCGCCACCCGGCATGCCCGATCCGGAGCCATCCTGCGTGTGCTGGACCATGGGCAACCCTCCGGAACGTGCTCATCCGACGATCGGGCGAGGCCTGATGCTCCCCTGTTCGTCCCTGCCGATGCAAGGACGATCCGCCGACAGCGTCGGCCGGCCCGGCCGCCTTGACCGACTCGACCGTCCGGAGCCTGCTCGTTCGGGGCCTAATCGTCCAGGAAGGAGCGGAGTTTGCGGCTGCGGCTCGGATGTTTGAGCTTTCGCAGCGCCTTGGCCTCGATCTGACGGATGCGCTCGCGGGTGACGTTGAACTGTTGCCCGACCTCCTCGAGCGTGTGGTCGGTGTTCATGCCGATGCCGAAGCGCATGCGCAGCACACGCTCCTCGCGCGGCGTCAGGGACGACAGCACGCGCGTGGTGGCCTCGCGCAGGTTGGTCTGGATCGCCGCGTCGAGCGGGATCACCGCGGTCTTGTCCTCGATGAAGTCGCCGAGATGGCTGTCCTCTTCGTCGCCGATCGGGGTTTCGAGCGAGATCGGCTCCTTGGCGATCTTGAGCACCTTGCGCACTTTCTCGAGCGGCATGCCGAGCTTCTCGGCCAATTCCTCGGGTGCGGGCTCGCGTCCGATCTCGTGCAGCATCTGGCGCGAGGTGCGGACCAGCTTGTTGATCGTCTCGATCATGTGCACGGGGATACGGATCGTGCGGGCCTGGTCGGCGATCGAGCGGGTGATCGCCTGGCGGATCCACCAGGTGGCGTAGGTGCTGAACTTGTAGCCGCGGCGATACTCGAATTTGTCCACCGCCTTCATCAGCCCGATATTGCCCTCCTGGATCAGGTCCAGGAATTGCAGCCCGCGATTGGTGTATTTTTTGGCAATCGAGATCACCAGGCGCAGGTTGGCCTCGATCATCTCCTTCTTGGCCCGCGCGCTGTCGCGCTCGCCGCGGGAGACGGTGGCATAGACGCGCCGGAACTCGATGATCGGCAGCCCGGCCTCCTGGGCGACGGCCGCGACCTTCGAGCGCAGGTCGACGATGTCGGCGCTGTGCTTGAGGACGAAATTCTTCCAGGCCTTGCCGGGAAGTGCGGCGGCCATCTCCATCCAGTTCGGATCGAGTTCATGGTTGCGGTATTTGAGCAGGAAGTCGTCGCGCGAGACCTTGGTGCTTTCGGCGAAGCGAAGCATCCGCCCCTCGAAACCGTTCAGCCGCTGGCTGTTCTGCTTGAGCTGAAGCACCAGCTCCTCGATGCGGTTATTATGCAGCCGCACCTGCTGGACCAGGGCGACCAGCTCCTCGCGCAGCTTCTCGTAGCTTTTCTCCGTGCGCTCGTTGACCTCCTCGCCGGACGTGAGGCCTTCGAGGCGCTTGATCTGCATCTTGTGCAGCTTCTTGTAGAGCGCCTCGATCTCCTCGAATTGCGCCAGCACCTCGGGCTTGAGCTTCTCCTCGAGGGCGGAAAGGGAAAGATTGGCACCCTCCGCCTCGGCCTCATCGTCGATCTCGGCCGGGGTTTCGAAGCTGTCCTCGACCCCCTCAGCAGGGGTGTCGCCAGAGCCCTCGGCCACGTTGCCGGTCTGGGTGGCTTCAAGATCGATGATGTCCCGCAGCAGCATCTGGCCGACCTTGAGCCGGTCATGCCAGGAGATGATGGCGCGGAAGGTGAGCGGGCTCTCGCACAGGCCACCGATCATCTCGTCCCGGCCAGCCTCGATGCGCTTGGCGATGGCGATCTCGCCCTCGCGGGACAGCAGCTCGACCGAGCCCATCTCGCGCAGATACATGCGCACCGGATCGTCGGTGCGGCCGAGGCTTTCCTCGTCGACATTGCCGGTGGCGGTTTCTTCCTCGGTGTCCTCTTTCTTTTCCTCGCGAGGGGCCTCGGCTTCCTCGTTATCCTCGTTCTCGACGACCTGGATGCCCATCTCGCTCAGCATGGCCATGACGTCCTCGATCTGCTCGGAGGACATCTGGTCAGGCGGAAGTACCGCGTTCAGTTCATCGAAGGTGATGTAGCCGCGCTCACGGCCGCGCGCGATCAGCCGCTTGACCGAGGCCGATTGCGTGTCGAGCAGGGTGGTCTCGGCATCCTGTTCGCTCGTGGTCGTTTCCGTGCTCGCGGCTGTCTTTGTCGCCATCGCCTACTCAACTCCACCAGACAGGGCACGCCACCCCAAGCCAGGCTCGTGCCCTTGAATTTTCATCTAACCGGGGTCATCCATCCTCGTCGGCCTGCTCACCGCCGCGAAGGGCCGCGCAAACCTCGGATAATGCCCGCATCCGTCGCCCGGACGGCTCGTCGTTGCGCGCGACCCAGTCGCGGACCGCGGCGTCTCTCTCATGCACCAGCCGCTCGAAATTGAGCAGACCGAAGAAATGCCACCAGCGCATTTCCACCTCGGCCGGCATGTCCCCGAGATCTGCCTGCTCCGCAAGGGGCAGGGGATCACCGCCCAGAATCATCCCGATTTGCGCCGATAGTCCGTCAAGTGTCAGGTGGTCTATCAGGGCTTGCGAGTCAAGCGGAAGTGAGGCATCTTCGGCGACCTGCGTCGTTTGCGCATCATTTCCATCGACATCGTCTCCATCGACACCCTCTCCGGCGGCCTCGTCGGGATGCGCAGCGCCAGCCGGCGCCCGGCTCATATGGGCATGGGCTGCCCATCCTACTATATGCTCGCGCAACAGGCGTAGGTCGTCGGGCAGATCGAGGCTGCAATAGGCCTCCTCCACGTCATGCAGCAACTCCGGATGGCGCAGCAGGATCGCCGTCAGGATGCGCAGCCGCTCCCGCCGCACTCCCAGCGCCTCCGGCGGACGGCGG
>CAXTCT010000281.1:0-3460 GCA_964242565.1 uncultured Acetobacteraceae bacterium
CAGCGCCTCCTCCTCGTCGCCCTCGACCCAGACACGCTGGCCCTTCTTGCCGAACACGATCGCGGTGCCGGTATCCTGGCACATCGGCAGCACGCCGCCGGCGGCGATGGACGCATTGCGGAGCAGGTCCAGTGCGACGAAGCGGTCATTCGCCGAGGCCTCGGGATCGTCGAGGATGCGCCGCAGCTGGGCGAGGTGACCGGGCCGAAGCAGGTGGCTGACATCGCGGAACGCCTGGGACGCGAGTTCGCTCAGCGCCTCGGGCCGGATGCGCAGCACCGTCCGGCCATCGACGGTGAGGCTCGATACGCCCTCGATGTCGAGCCTGCGCCAGGGCGTGTCGTCCACGGCCAGCGGAAACATCGGCGTATAAGCAAAATCCTTCCCCGCCGGGCGGGGTGGCAACGCGTCCATGAGGGATATCCTGCGAGGCGACGTGGATCAGTTCGGCACGGGACCGCGCCGGCGGAAGGCGTCGAGGCTGACCACCTGAGGGGTCGGATCGGGCTCCGTAGCCTGGCCAGCCGGCGCCTCGGCGGCCGGCGTCTGGATATCGGGCGTCTGGATATCGGGCGTCTGGATATCGGGCGCCTTGATATCCGGCGCCTTGGCGCCCGGTCCGGCCCGGGCCGGTTCCGGCATCGGAGCCGGCACCAATGCCATCGGCAGCGCCGGTTCGGAGCGCTCGGGCAGACCGGCGCCATCCGCGTCCGGCACGGTGAAGCGCAGCACCAGCCGGACCTGCGGATCGGCGAAGCCGGAGATCGCCGCGAACGGGATCACCAGGGTCGAGGGCACGCTGCCGAACGACAGCCCGACGCTCATCAGCGCGTTGGCGGGATCGACCTTGAGGTCCCAGAACTGGTGCTGCAGGACGATGGTCATCTCCTGCGGATACTGCGCCAGCAGGCGGGTCGGGATCTTCACGCCGCGTGCGGTGGTGCGAAAGGTGATATAGAAATGATGCTCCCCGGGCAGGCCATCGCCCTGGGCGAAGGTCAGCGCCTTGATCATGACCTCGCGATAGGCCTGCTCGATCCACTGCTCGTACGGCAGCAGGCTGGGCGGCAGCGAGCCGGAATCCTCGGCCAGGCCATCGCCGTCAATCTCGTCGCGCATCGGCCTCTCCATTCCGACCCGAGCGATGGGTCCGTTCAGTGGGGGGGCTTCTGTTGCCCGGTGCCCCCCCGAACCGCGCTTGTCACTTATGCAGCGACAGCGAGCGCCTCGATGTTATCGTTGGCACCTGTGATGTAGCCCGATAACGGCGGTACAATGCCGGGCAAAAGATTCGTCTTTACCACGCGTGTCGAGCCTGTTTCGCCCCCCTAAGCCGGCCCCGTCGATCCGGCGGGCTCCGGCGGAATGGTGGAGGCGCCGGGCACTGCCCCCGGGTCCACAACGATTATTCCACGCATCGTTTATCGCCATAGTCGTGCCGCAAGGCGCGACGGTCCCGATATAGTCACATTCGCCCCACGATGGAAGGGGCTGCTATGGAAGCCGCCCCGCTCCTGATGCTAAGCCAGCTTCATGATCCTGAGCCCAGAACAGCACGCGGAACTCGAAGCCCTCGCCGGCGACGCCAGCCCCACCCGCCGGGCCACCGTGCCGGCGCTGGAAGCCATGCTGCACACGCCGCTCCCGGTGCTGGACCACGGCTTCGTCCGGGTGGTGGATTACATGGGCGACGACGGCGCCATCGTGCAGGCCGCGCGCGTCTCCTACGGACGCGGCACGCGCAAGGTCAGCGAGGATGCGGCCCTGATCCGCTATCTGATGCGGCACCGGCATTCCACGCCGTTCGAGATGTGCGAGATCAAGTATCACGTGAAGCTGCCGATCTTCGTCGCGCGCCAGTGGATCCGCCATCGCATGGCCAGCGTGAACGAATATTCCGCCCGCTACTCGATCCTGGACCGCGAGTTCTACATTCCCGCCGCCGGACATCTTGCCGCCCAGAGCGAGGATAACCGCCAGGGGCGCGGGACGGTGCTGCAGGGCGATGCGGCGGCGGCCGTGCTCGATCTGCTGCGCGAGGATGCCTCGCGCTGCCACGACCATTACGCGCTGATGCTCGCAGGCGAGGCGGACCCCGCCAAACCGGGCCTGGGATTGTCGCGCGAGCTCGCCCGCATGAACCTCACGCTCAACACCTATACGCAATGGTACTGGAAGGCCGACCTGCATAATCTGCTGAGCTTCCTCGCCCTGCGGCTGGACACCCACGCGCAGTACGAGATCCGGGTCTATGCCGAGGCCATGCTGCGGACGGTCCGCGCCTGGGTGCCGGGGGCGGCCGCGGCCTTCGAGGAATACCGGCTCGGCGCCTTCACCTTCTCGGCCTCGATGCTGTCGGTGCTGCGGCGCCGGCTGGCCGGCGAGGCGGTCGAGCAGAAGACCAGCGGCCTCGGCCGGCGCGAATGGGACGAGATGATGGCGATCCTGAACGCGTCCTGAGCGGGAACCCGAGGTTTCGACAGGTTTGCCCCGCCATTGCCGCATGGTCCCGGGCCCCGCATAGTCGCGGCCATGGACAAGCCCGAAATTCCCACGCCGCCGTCGAGGCTGCCGGACTTCACGCCCTTCATCGTCGTGGCCGCCGTGCTGGGCGTCCTGCTGCTCGGGCTTTACCTTTTCCCGCTGTTCAAGACGATGATGGTCTACTAGGATTGCGTCGCTAGCGGGCGGGTGGACTGCGCCCGGGACTGAGACGCAGCGACGCCGCCACGCGCTCGGCCAGCCTTCCATAGGCCTGACCCGCCTCGCCTTGCGGCGAATGCGCCATGATCGGCGTGCCGGCATCCGCACTGGTGCGTATGTCGAGCAGCAGCGGGATCTCGCCGAGAAACGGCACCCCCAGCGTATCGGCCTCCTGGCGCGCGCCGCCATGGCCGAACAGCTCGGTCCGATGCCCGCATTTCGGGCAGCAGAAGAACGACATGTTCTCGACGATGCCGAGCACCGGCACATGGGTCTTCTCGAACATCGCAACCCCGCGCCGCGCGTCGAGCAGCGCGATATCCTGCGGCGTCGAGACGATCACGGCGCCGGCCAGATTCACCTTCTGCGCCATCGTCAACTGCGCGTCCCCGGTGCCGGGCGGCATGTCGACCACCAGCACGTCCAGCCTGCCCCAATCCACGTCGCCCATGAGCTGGCCGAGTGCGCCCATCACCATCGGTCCGCGCCAGATCATCGGCGTGCGCTCCTCGACCAGGAAGCCGATCGACATCGTCTTCAGGCCCCAGGCCTCGATCGGCACCATCTGCCTGCCGCGCATCTCCGGGCGGGTGGTGATCCCGAGCATGCGCGGCAGGCTGGGCCCATGGATGTCGGCGTCGAGCAGCCCGACCGAGAAGCCCAGGCGGCGCAGCCCGATCGCGAGGTTGACCGCGGTGGTGGATTTGCCCACGCCGCCCTTGCCGGACGCCACCGCGACCACCGCGCCGACATCGGC
>CAXTCT010000282.1:0-3456 GCA_964242565.1 uncultured Acetobacteraceae bacterium
GGCTCGGCGAAGCCCTGTGCGGCCAGCGCGATGCGCCGCGCCTGGGCGAGGGTGAGGCTCTCGATCACGGCGCGCCGCTGGATTACGGGTTCGGCACGATCAGGTATTTCTCACCGGTCGCCTTGCGCTGGTAAGCCTCCACCATCTCGGGCTTCAGCGCGTCGGCGAGGCTGATGCCGGCGGCGTAGTGGCTGGCGAATGTCGTGGTGAGCTCATCGGTGATCCGCTGGCGCAGGCGCGCGACGACCGCCTGGCCCGCCTTGTCCAGGAACGGGAATAGCAGCCATCCGCCGAGGCCCCAGGACATGCCGAACGAGCGCGGGAGGATGGTCGGCCCGGTATCGAGGCCGCCATAGATGTAGACCTGCTTGAAGACGCTCGTCCCGTAGCGGCTGTAGGTCGAGATGCCCCGTCCGGCCGCGGCTTCCATGGCGTTGAGGATCTGGCCGGCGAGCGCGCCGCCGCCGACCGCATCGAACCCGACCGTGGCGCCGGTCGCCGCGATCGCATCGGTCAGCGCCGCCTCGAAATCCGGCGTCTGGCTGTCGACGACATGGCGCGCGCCGATCCCGCGCAGGATCTCCGCCTGCTGCCGGCTGCGGACGATGTTGACCAGCGCGATGCCGTCGGCGAGGCAGATCCGGTTGAGCATCCGGCCGAGGTTGGAGGCGGCGGCGGTCTGCACGATCGCCTTGTGCCCTTCCATGCGCATCGTCTCGACGAAACCGAGTGCGGTGAGCGGGTTGACGAACATCGACGCGCCGTCCGCGGCGCTCGCCCCCTCCGGCAGGAGGATGCAGTCTTGTGCCGGCAGCTTGCGGAACTGCGTGTACATCCCGCCTCCCAGCATGCCCACCTTCCGGCCGACAAGGTCCCCGACCTCGCTTCCCGCGCGCACGACCGTCCCGGCGCCCTCGTTGCCGACTGGCAGGGACTGGTCGAGCCGCTGCCTCATCGCCGCCATCCGCGACTGCGGGATCGCCGCCGTCAGGGTGGGCCGCTCCATCGTCCCGCCCGGCCTCAGGCTCGAAAGGTCGGCCGGGCCAAGCAACAGCCCGACATCGGAAGGGTTGATCGGCGCCGCCTCGACGCGCACCACGACCTCGTCCGGCCCGGGCTCGCCGGGCGCGGCATCGACCAGGCTCAGCCGCAGCTCGCCCCCGGAGGCGATCCCGCCGGCGGTGATCAGCGAGCGCAGTTCCAGCCCTCTCGGTGGTTCAACCAATTGCGTCTCCCGCGTCGCCTCGGCGCGGCATGATAGGCCCCGCGGGCGGCACCGTCACGGCCGGCCGGCCAATCAGGCAAGATAACAGGGGGGCTCGCCTTGGTGGCATACCTCCGCAACTTTCTCGGACGATGCCGGAGCCTTGTGGGTGCTCGCCGATCGTGCGGAAAAGGCGGAACAAATCGTCAAGGCAGACCCGCTCGTCCAAGCCGGTGTGATCACGAGTTGGACCATATGTCCGATCGCGTATTGGTCAGCTCAAGAGGCAAAAGGTACGAAGCAGGCGAATTCTGGCGGCGCAACGTAACCTGGAGCGAAGCTGGTCGCACCGCGCGACCCCGCCGAGGAGAGTTGCATGAGTTCTGGACCGAACCGCCCCCTGCGCCAGCGCACCATCGGCGTCCTCGGCGGCATGAGCAACCAGGCCACGGGCGAGTACTACCGGCTCATCAACGAGCGTTTGAATGCACGCTTGGGCGGCTGGGACAACGGCGAGATTGTCGTGGTATCGGATCATCTTCGACGAACTCGTGCGTCGTGACCTCCGGTCGGAGTCGATAGCGGAATATGTTCGGATCACCCACGCCCTGCGCCGTGCCGGGGCGCAAGGCCTCATCTTGGGCTGCACGGAGATCTTCCTCCTGATCGACCAGGACGATCTTCCAGGCTTCCCCGCGTTCGACACAACGGCCCTGCACGTCGACGCAGCAGTTGCCTTCGCACTCGCGTCGTAGGCCCGCAATGGCCGGACCGCATGGCTGGCTAGATCACGCAACCCTGTTTCAAGCTGAGACACTACCGGCAAGCCAGCTTTCTTCCCCCGCAAGCCCGCTCCTGCTAGACGCCGCCCATGGATGCAATGCCGCTTCTGGCCGCGCCGACCACCACGACGCTGCTTGCCCGCCTATGGCGCGAGGAGGTCAGGCGGCATCGGGGCCGGCTCGTGGCGATATTGGTGCTGACCGCGCTGATGGCCGGCCTGACCGGGCTGTATCCGCTGGTGATCAGCCGCGCGCTGGACATGTTCGCAGCCCATGATCCGCGCATCCTGTATCAGGTGCCGGCGCTGGTGGCGCTGATCACGACGGCCAAGGCGGCCTCGCAATATGGCCAGACCCTTTCCGTGCAGAACCTGGTGCTGATCGTCATACGCAATCTCCAGGAGCGGATGTTCGGCCATCTGATCCGCACGGATGTCGCGCGCATCGAGCGCGAGGCGCCGGCGCAGCTGGCCGCCCGCTTCACCACCGACGCCATCACCATACGCGAGGCGATGATCCGGGCGGTCAATGCGCTCGGCGACAGCGTCACCGTCATCGGACTGGTGGTATCGATGTTCTACATGGACTGGGAGCTGAGCCTGATCGCCGCCCTCCTGTATCCGGTCGCGGCCGTGCCGATCCAGCGTATCGGCAAGCGCGTGCGACGGGCCTCGGGCGGCATGCAGGAGCAGATCGGCGACACCGCGACGCTTCTGAACGAGAGCTTCGCCCAGGCCCGGACGGTGCGCGTGTATCGCCTCGAGCAGACCGAGGAGGCGCGGGCACGGCAATCCTTCGACCTGCTGCATCACGCGCTGCTGCGCATCACCCGCGGCCGCGCCCGGATCGACCCGGTGATGGAGGTGCTGGGCGGCGCCGCGGTGGCCGCGGTGCTCGGCTTCGCCGGCTGGCGCGCGGCGATGGGCGGCAGCTCGCTGGGGGATTTCTCCGGGTTCGTCGCCGCCCTGCTGCTGGCCTCGCGGCCGTTGCGGGCGCTGGGTTCGCTGAACGCCGCGATCCAGGAGGGGCTTGCCGGACTGGTGCGCATCTTCGGCGTGATCGACGAGCCGCCGGACGTGGCGGACGCGCCGGACGCCCGCCCGTTGCCCCCGGGCCGGGGCCATCTGCGTTTCGAGAATGTGTCGTTCGTCTACCCCGATGGCCGCGACGGCCTGCGCGGGCTCGATTTCGCCGCCGAACCTGGATTGACCGTGGCCCTGGTTGGACCGTCCGGCGCCGGCAAATCCACCGCGCTGTCCCTGATCCCGCGCCTGCACGATGTCAGCGGCGGACGCATCCTGCTCGACGGGGTCGATCTGCGCTGCCTGCGTATCGCCGACCTGCGCGGCGCGATCGCCTATGTCAGCCAGGACACCCTGCTGTTCGACGCCTCGATCGCCGCCAACATCCGGATGGGCCGCCCCCAGGCGAGCGACCAGGCGGTGCGCGAGGCCGCCCGTGCCGCCGCCG
>CAXTCT010000283.1:0-3450 GCA_964242565.1 uncultured Acetobacteraceae bacterium
TTTGAGCGGGGCCGCCGACGCCGATGCCAGCGACGAGCAATGCCTGTCGGTGAATGTCTGGTCCCGGCGCGACCCGGGGCCGCCCATGCCCGTGCTGGTGTGGGTGCATGGCGGCTCCAATGTCAGCGGGGCGTCGAGCCAGCCGATCTATGACGGTACCCGGTTCGCCCGCTCGGGCGTCGTCTGCGTGACCTTCAACTACCGGCTCGGCGTGCTCGGCTTCCTCGAACTCGGCGAGCAGCTTGGGACGAAATATCAGGGCAGCGGCAACAATGCCCTGCGCGACCAGCTGCTCCTGCTGGCCTGGGTGCGCGACAATATCGCGGCCTTCGGCGGCGATCCGCGCCGCGTGACGCTCGCCGGCCAATCCGCCGGGGCCAAGGATGTGGCGGCCCTGCTGGCCTCGCCCTTGTCGCGCGGCCTGTTCCACCGGGTCATCCTCGAGAGCGGCGGCGGTCGCACGGTGCTGTCGATGGACCAGGCCCGCGGGGTTAGCCGGCGCTATCTCGAGCTGCTCGGCCTCGCCCCGCGCCAGGCACCGATGCTGCTCGGGATCGACACCGAGCGGCTGATCGAGGCCCAGCACGCGCTGACGATCGATCCGCCCTACGGTTTCCCGCTGCGTCCGCTGGTGGATGGGGCGCTGCTGCCGGTGATGCCCGAGACCGCGTTGGCACTCGGCTGCGCCACCCGCATCCCGCTGCTGCTCGGCACCAACCGCGACGAGAGCCGTTTGTTTCTCGCCAAGGGTGCCGCATCGAGGCCGCTGGCGGGACATAATCTCTCCAACATGGACCCCGGCAACTTCGAGCGCATGCTGATGCGCTACGACGCCTCGATGAGTTCCCCCGAACCTGCCGAGATACGCTGGCGCGCCCTCACGGCCGAGGAATACTGGATCCCGTCGGTCCGGGTCGCCGAGGCGCAAAGCGAGGCGGGCGGCGCGGTCTGGATGTATCGCTTCGACAAGCCCGCGGTCTCCGGCCTGTTCGAAGGCCGCGCCGCGCATGTCTCGGAACTGCCCTACGTATGGAATAATCCAGCCGACCCCGAACTCGCCCCGCTGGTCGCGGGTTTCGACGCGCCGCTGGCCAGCCGCATCCACGCGGCCTGGGTGGCTTTCATCGGTGGCCGGGAGCCGGGCGCACCCGGGCTGCCCGACTGGCCGCGCTACGACGCGCGGACGCGCGCGACCATGATCCTGAACTCCGTCAGCCGGGTGGAGAATGATCCGGCCGGGCCGGAGCGCCGCCTGTGGTCCAAGCTGTTTCTCGCAAGCTCCGGCCGTTGAGAGCGGGCTCCACCAGGAACCCAGGCTTTGTCAGACCGAGTAATACATCTCGAACTCGGCCGGATGCGGCGTCTGCTCGAAGCGGTACACCTCTTTCCACTTGATCTCGCAATAGCTCTCGATCTGGTCCAGGGTGAAAACGCCGCCTTCGAGCAGGAAGTCATGGTCGGCCATGACCGCGACCAGCGCCTCGCGCAGCGAGCCGCAGACGGTGGGAATGCTCTTCAGCTCGTCGGGCGGCAGGTCGTAGAGGTCCTTGTCCATCGCCTCGCCGGGGTGGATCTTGTTCTTGATCCCGTCCAGCCCGGCCATCAGCATCGCGGCGAACGCGAGATACGGATTGGCCGAGGCATCGGGGAACCGCACCTCGACGCGCTTGGCCTTCGGGCTGGTCGCGTAGGGAATCCGGCAGGAAGCCGAGCGGTTCCTGGCGGAATAGGCCAGCAGCACCGGCGCCTCGAAGCCGGGGATCAGCCGCTTGTAGGAATTGGTTGAGGGGTTGGTAAAGGCGTTCAGCGCCTTGGCATGCTTGATGATGCCGCCAATGTAATACAGCGCCGCGTCGGACAGGTCGGAATAGCCGTTGCCGCCGAACACGGGCTTGCCGTCCTTCCAGATCGACTGGTGGACATGCATGCCCGAGCCATTATCGCCGAAGACCGGCTTGGGCATGAAGGTCGCGGTCTTGCCGTACGAGTGGGCGACGTTGTGGACGCAGTATTTATAGATCTGCATCTGGTCGGCCATCCTGGTCATCGGGCCGAACTTGGTGCCGAGCTCGTGCTGGCTCTGGGCGACTTCGTGATGATGCTTCTCGATGACCAGGCCCATCTCGCCCATGGTCGAGAGCATCTCGGCGCGCAGGTCGTTCTCGCTGTCGACCGGGGGCACCGGGAAATAGCCGCCCTTCACCGCGGGCCGGTGTCCCATGTTGCCTTCGGGATAGTCCTTGAGCGCCGCGCCGGGCCCCTCGACGCTGTCGATCTGGTACGAACTGAAATTCGGGCCGACGCCGAACTTGACGCTGTCGAAGATGAAGAATTCGGCCTCGGGGCCGAAGAAGGCGGTGTCTCCGATGCCGGTCGATTTGAGATACTGGTCGGCCAGCTTGCAGGTGGCGCGCGGGTCGCGGTTATAGAGCTGCCCGGTCGAGGGCTCGATGATGTCGCAGAACAGGATCATCTGCGGCTTGGCGGCGAACGGGTCCATCACCGCGGTCTCGGGGTCCGGCATCAGGATCATGTCGCTCTCGTTGATCGCCTTCCAGCCGGCGATCGAGGAGCCGTCGAACATGATGCCGTCGCGGAACACGTCCTCGTCGATGGTGGAGACATGCTGGGTGGTGTGCTGCCACTTGCCGCGCGGGTCGGTGAAGCGCAGGTCGACATATTCGACCGAATGTTCCTGCAGCAGATCGAGGACCTTGCTGACGTGATCGGGCGCCGGTGCTGCAGGGGGCGGGGCGGGAGCAAGCGGGGCGGGAGCGGCTGCCGACGTTTTTTTCGCCATGGAAAGTTCGCCTGTCTGTTGTAACGACCGCCCGCGGCGGCCGTCCTGTTGATGCGCTAGATAAAGAGCAATCGGGGTGTCACGTCCAGCGCACCGGCTCAGACCGCGTCCTCGCCGCGCTCTCCGGTGCGTATGCGTATCACCTCGTCGAGCGTGCTGACGAAGATCTTCCCGTCGCCGATCCGTCCGGTGCGGGCGGCGTCGGTGATCGCCTCGACGGCGCGTTCGGCGACGCGATCCTCGCAGACCACCTCGATCTTCACCTTGGGCAGGAAATCCACGACATATTCCGCGCCGCGATACAGCTCGGTATGGCCTTTCTGGCGGCCGAAACCCTTGGCTTCGGTGACGGTGATGCCGCGCAGGCCGATATCATGCAGCGCCTCCTTCACCTCGTCGAGCTTGAAGGGTTTGATGATGGCTTCGATTTTTTTCATGGAGCCCTCAGGCGTTCAAGGCCGGACCGTCCGCCACAGCCCGCCGCATAACGGTCCGAAGTCTCGCATGCGATGGCGCACTCGGCAATCGCGCGCCATAAACGGGCCGGTCATGCGCGAGAAGATCCTTCCATGAAGAACGGCAACAGCCTGCTGTCGGCGATCCCGACCACGATCTTCACCGTGATGTCGGCCCTCGCGGCGCGCCATGAG
>CAXTCT010000284.1:0-3447 GCA_964242565.1 uncultured Acetobacteraceae bacterium
GGGGGGATTGCCGTGCGGGGCCTTGCGGGCGATCTGCGACCCCGCCTCGCGCGACCTGCCCGATGCGGCTCGCGGCGCGTTGAAGCCTGACGGCGGCATCGCGCTGGCCGCCTTGCTGACGTCGCTGGCGCGTCATCCCGCGCAGATGCCGGCGCTGCTCGGGCTTGCCCGCGACGCCTCGGCGGCGCGGCGCGCCCTGACGCACCGCATTCCGCTGGTCCGCTGCTAGGGTTTCCTCCCCGAAAGCCTTTTATTGCCGAAGGGAAATCATATGATATAGCGGTTGCCAGCCACTTCGACGATAGCGGGACGGCATGGATTGCAACGAATGACCAACGCGATGGGTGCCCTCAAAACTGCCGCCCGGCCGTTTCTTGGCTATTTCGACGCCTTCGACAATGGCGAGGCCCGGGGCTGGGCGGTCGATGCGCGCCAGATCGCGGCCCCGGTGCGGCTGCATGTGCTGATCGACCGCCAGGAAGTGGCCACCATCCTGTGCGACGACCTGCGCGAGGATGTGCAGGCCGCGCTGGGCCACCCGACCGGCCGGCTCGGCTTCCGTTTCGCCGTTCCGGAAAATTTCATCGACGGCGAGGCGCATGCGTTGTCGTTCCGCTTCGCCGATCGAAGTGTCGTGCCGCTGATCAATCCGGCACGCCCGGACGAGTTCGCGGAGGAATATGATTTCGTCCTGAACCGGCGGTTCGAGTTCCAGAGCTTCATCGACGGCATGAAGCAGGGCGCCCTGCGCGGCTGGGTGCAGCGCATCGATGTCGCCAGCCGCGAACGCCTTGGCGGCTGCCATATCCTGCTGACCGCGAACGGCGTCCGCATCGCGCAGGTGAAGGCCGATCGCTATCGCGGCGATGTGGCGGCCGCCCTTGGCGGCGACCCGAATTGCGGCTTCGAGATCATCCTGCCGCAGCAATTCCGGCGCGGCGGCATGCAGACCTTCCGCTTCGTCGTCACGCCGGACCAGCATGAGCTGGCCGGCAGCCCGCTGACCACCACATTGGTCGACGATGCGCTCGAGGAACGGCTGCTGGAGATCAACGAAGCCGTCGACAGGCTTTATCGCGAGATCACCTCGCTGCGCACCAGCATCTCCAACGTGCTGCCGGCGCCGACCTACAATCTCGGCGATTATGACCGCTGGGCGAGGCGCTATTTCGACCGTCTGCGCGCGCGCGTATCGGCCGGCCGCAGGCAACGCACGACGGCGGCAGGGCCGGCGCCGCTCCGGCCGCTGGTGAGCATCCTGTGTCCGACCTACAAGCCGATGATGTCGGATTTCGTGGCCGCCGTGGACAGCATCATCGCCCAGACCTACGAGAACTGGGAGCTGATCATCGTCGATGACGGCGGCAAGTCGCCCGAGATCGCGCGGCGCATCGCGGCCTATTGTGCCGCCGACCCGCGCATCCGCTGCATCACGCTGAAAAAGAATCTCGGCATCAGCGGCGCCACCAACGCCGGCATGGATGCCGTGCGCGGCGAGTGGGTGGCGTTCTTCGATCATGACGATCTGCTGGTCGATGTCGCCATCGAGATGATGGTGGACGCGGCGCAGGCGACCGGGGCGCGCATCCTCTATTCCGACGAGGACAAGATCGACCAGGCCGGCTATTTCCTCGAGCCCAACCTCAAGCCGGACTGGAACTACCGCTACGTGCTGGGCTGCAACTATGTATGCCATCTGTTCGTGGTCGAGGCCGCCACCTTGGCGAAAGTCGGAAAGCTGCGCGCGGAATATGACGGCGCGCAGGACCATGACCTGGTGCTGCGGCTGTCCGAGGAAGTGCCGTCGCGCCAGATCCACCATGTGCCGGAAGTGCTGTATCATTGGCGCAAGACGCCGAATTCGACCGCCGTCGACGTGTCCAGGAAGGGATACGCGATCGATGCGGGCGTATCCTGCGTGTCCGATCATCTCAAGCGCCGAGGGATCGAGGCCGACGTCAGCTCGATACGTGGCCTGACGCTTTACGGGATCAAATGGCTGAGCCGGGCGCAGCCCAGCGTCACCGTCGTCATTCCGTTCAAGGACCAGATCGAGACCACCCGGCGCTGCCTCGACATGCTGCTCGCCAACACCGCCTACAAGAATTTCGACGTCATCCTGGTCGATAACTGGTCGATGACGATCGAGGCGTCGAGCTTCATCAAGCGGGTGCGCAAGCTGTCGCGGGTCCGTGTCCTGACGGTCGAGGAGGAGTTCAATTATTCCAGGCTGAACAACCTGGCAGCCGCCGAAACCAACTCGGATTTCCTGTTCTTCATGAACAACGACGTGTTCGTGAGCGACCCGGCCTGGCTCTCGACCATCATCGGCGAGGCCGGCCTGTCCGACGAGATCGCCGTCGTCGGCGGCAAGTTCATGTATCCCAACGACACCATCCAGCATGCCGGTGTCGTGGTCGGGCCGGATGGCATCGCCGCCCATGCCCATCGCGGCGCGCCGGACACCGACTATGGCTATATCGGCCGCGCCATGCTTAGCCACGAGGTCAGTGCCGTGACCGCGGCCGGGATGCTGATCCGCGCCGGCGTGTTCCGCGCGGTCGGCGGCTTCGACGAGGTCGGGCTCAAGGTCGCCTACAACGATGTCGATCTCTGCCTCAAGGTGCGCGAGGCCGGCCATCGCGTCATCTGGTGCGCCGAGTTCGTCGCCGCCCATCACGAGAGCCTGTCGCGCGGCAGCGACGACCGGCCGGAGCATGAGGCGCGCTTCTTCCGCGAGACCCAGCTGATGAAGCAGCGCTGGGGCGACAAGCCGTTCTTCCGGCGCGACCCGTTCTACAGCCCCTTCTTCACGGTCGACCGGCAACCCTTCTTCGACCTGATCGATCCGGCCGCCGAGCCCGATGTGGAAATCTCCCCTCCGGCAGAAGCTGTCGCGGCCTGACCGGATGCGGCTCCGCGCGTTGCTGCTTCTGTTGCCGGCCGTGGGCCTGCTCTGGGTGCCGTTCTATGACCGGTCCTCGCCGGCCTTGTTCGGCTTTCCGTTCTTCTACTGGTATCAGCTCGCCTGGGTGCCGGCGACGTCGCTGACCATCTGGTTCGTCTGGAGAGGCGAGCGATGATGCGCCCGGCGCTGGCAGTGTTCTTCGTCTGCTTCCTCGGCACCATCCTGATCGGCTCGATGGCGCGGCGCGGCCGGTCCCGGCGTGCCGGTGGAATGCCCGAACGCGGCATAGAGGATTGGGGCCTCGGCGGCCGTCAGTTCGGCACCTGGGTGACATGGTTCCTGGTCGGTGGCGACTTCTACACCGCCTATACCGTCATCGCGGTGCCGGCCCTGGTCTACGTGGCCGGCGCCTATGGCTTCTTCGCCCTGCCGTACACCATCCTTGTCTATCCCTTCGTCTTCGCGGTGATGCCGCGCCTGTGGGAAGCCGCGCATGCGGGCGGCCATGTCACGGCCGCCGACCTGGTGCGGGCGCGCTT
>CAXTCT010000285.1:0-3432 GCA_964242565.1 uncultured Acetobacteraceae bacterium
GCCGACGCGCTGATGATGGTCGGCCAACGCTACGGCTCGCCGCAGGCCGCCGGCACCGCCGGACGCTGGGCCCGCCTGGTCAACCGCGCCGCCTATGTCGCCTCGGCCCATATCGCCGGGGAGAAGGGCGCCTTTCCCTTGTTCGAGTGCGAGGCGTATCTCGCCGGGGAAAGCGTGCGCGAACTCGATTCCGACGTGCGCGCGCTGATCGCCGAGAAGGGAGTGCGCAATGCGCTGCTGACCTCGATCGCGCCGACCGGGACCATCTCGCTGCTGGCCGACAACGTGTCGTCCGGGGTCGAGCCGATGTTCGCCCACAGCTTCACCCGCAAGGTGCTGGAGCCGGACGGCACGCGACGCGAGGAAGTGGTCGAGGATTATGCCGTGCGGCTGTACCGGCAGAAATTCGGCGCGCAGGCGGCCCTTCCCGACCATTTCGTCACGGCCCAGACCCTCACCCCGGACGAGCATATCCGCATGCAGGCGGCCCTGCAGCTTCATGTCGACAGCGCCATCTCCAAGACCGTCAACGTCCCCGAGGATATCGGCTTCGAGGCGTTCCAGCAGGTCTATCTCGACGCCTACCAAAGCGGCTGCAAGGGCTGCACGACCTACCGGCCGAATGCGATCACCGGATCGGTGCTTTCGACCACCCCCGTGGCGGTGGCGAGCGTGCCGCTGCCGCCGACCTCGGAGAAACTCGCCCGGCCGAAGAAGCTCGTCGGCAGCACCTACAAGCTGCGCTGGGCCGATAGCGAGCACGCCTTCTACATCACCATCAACGACATCGAGGAAGCCGGCCGGCCGCGTCCGTTCGAGGTGTTCATCTCCTCGGCCAACATGGAGCATTTCTCCTGGGTGGTGGCGCTGACCCGGATGATCTCGGCGGTGTTCCGTCGCGGCGGCGATGTCGGCTTCGTCGCCGAGGAACTGAAGGGCATCTTCGACCCGCGCGGCGGCCAGTGGCATGAGGGCCGCTATGTGCCCTCGTTGATCGCGGCGATCGGCGGCATCATCGAGCAGCATATGATCGAGACCGGCTTCATCGCCGCACCCGAAATATCGGCGGGGCACGAAGCGGCGGCGCTTCCGGTGGCGGCGGGCAGCGGCCTTGGCCTGTTCTGTCCCAAATGCAGCCAGCCCGGTCTGGCCAAGGAAGGCGCCTGCCTCACCTGCCATCACTGCGGCTGGTCGAAATGCGGTTGATCCGACCGCGCGAGCCTTCCGGCAATGACCCCTGCTGACGGCCGCACCGGCTAGCGGCGCCGGTGCGGCGCATCGAAGGCTGCCCATGAGAGTGATCACCTACGCCATCGGCGATATCCATGGGCGCAAGGATCTGCTGGACCGGCTGCTGGCCATGATCCAGGCCGATGCCGAGAGCCGGGCGGCCCGCTCGAAGATCGTCTTCACCGGGGATTACGTGGATCGCGGCCCCGACTCGCATGGCGTGGTCGAACGGCTGATCGCGGGTCCCGGGCGCGGCGTGGACAGTTTCATCTGCCTGTGCGGAAACCATGACGACATATTCATCAGGGCGGTCACGACCGGCGAGGATGTTCCCGACTGGGCCTGGCAGCTTTTCGAGGCCACGATCGAGAGCTATGGCCGGGACGAGAGCGCGATGCGCCGGCATGCCGGGTTCTTTGCCGGCCTGCCGCTCACCCATGACGACGGCGTCAATCTTTTCGTCCATGCCGGCATTCGTCCGGACATTCCCCTCGACCGGCAGGAAAAACAGGACCTGATCTGGATACGGGAGGAATTCCTCGACTACGAGCAGCCATTGCCGCGCCGCGTCGTGCATGGCCACACGATCATGGGCGACCGCCCCGTGGTCACGTCGAACCGCGTATCGATCGATACCGGCGCCTATCGCTCGGGGATCCTGACCGCCGCGGTCTTTGACGGCGACACGCTGCGGTTCCTGCAAGCCATCGGCGCGCCGGACCCCAGCTTCGCCTGACCACCGAAGCCTGGCGAAGGCGGCCATGGGAGATCGGAGGCGGTTCCCCCCCCAAGGACCTCCCCGGAGGGCTGTGCAAGGTCATCGATCGGCCATGATCGGAACGCCCGGCCTGCAGGCATCGTTGGGCGAAGCGGGCAAGCGTGTCGCCGACATCCAAGGCGACGATGCCGATCCCGCTCATGAACAAGGAAACAAGCATGGACGTCGCATTTCTTGGGCTCGGACAGATGGGCTCCGGCATGGCGGGGCGGTTGATCGAGGCGGGACATCGCGTCTCCGTCTGGAACCGGGACACCGCCAAATCGACGCCGTTCGAACAGCGCGGCGCCTCGGTCGCGGCCAGCCCCAAGGCCGCGGCGCGCGCGGGCATCGTTATGACGATGCTTGCGAACGACGATGCGGTGGAGGCGGTGGTATTCGGTGATGCCGGCATCCTTTCGGCGGGACATGACATTCTCCATATCTCGTGCAGCACGGTGAGCGTGGCTCTGACCGAACGGCTGATGGAGGCCCATTCCCAGGCCGGTCAGCGCCTTGTCTCGGCCCCGGTGTTCGGCCGTCCCGACGTGAGCGCGGCGGGCAAGCTTTCCGTGATCGCCGCCGGTGCGGCTGCCGACCTTGACGCGGCTCAGCCGCTGTTCGACGCGATTGGATCGGGCATTTTCCGCATGGGCGAACGTCCCGTGATGGCAGTGGCCGCAAAGATCGCGGCAAATTTCGGAATAACCGCGATCATCGAGATGCTGAGCGAGCAGGTCCGCATCGCCGGGGCGCATGGTGTCGCGCCCGCAAAGCTGGTCGAACTGCTGATCGGCACCGATTTCGGCAACCGGCTGATCCGTGGCTATGGCCCGATGATCGCGGAAGAACGGTTCGAGCCTGCCGGTTTTTCCATGCGACTCGGCCGCAAGGACATCGGCCTGGCACTGGCTGCGGGCAAAGGCGCGGACCTGCCCCTGGCCGAACTGATCGCGTCGCGCATGGACGCGATCATCGCGGCCGATGGTGGAGAACGGGACTGGTCGGCGTTGGGACAAATTCCCGTCCATCAGACGGGCGCCGACGCAAACGTCCGTCCATGATGCCACGACCGGCCTGGGACATCGAAGGCGAGAAGGTGAGACAGGCACCCGTCGCAGGTGTGTTTGGACCGGGGCCGAGGCGTTCAGCCGGACGCGACGGTCAGCACGATCTTGCCCTGGATGCCGCCACGTGCCGCGCGTTCGTGCGCTTGTGCCGCTTCGGCGAGAGGAAAGCGGCTGTCGATCACGACGCGGATGGTGCCGCGGTCGAGCAGCCGGCCGACCTCCACAAGCTGCGCGCCGCTGGAGCGGACCTGCACCGCCGATACCGTGACACCAAGCTTCTTGGCCTCGTCCTGCGCATCGAAGCCCAGCGGAAACACTGGGAACAGGGCGCCGCCGGGCTTGAGCGTGCGCAGGCAGCGGCGGGCTGCGGGGCCC
>CAXTCT010000286.1:0-3418 GCA_964242565.1 uncultured Acetobacteraceae bacterium
CGCATAGCCGTGGCTGTCGGTCATGCCGGCGAACACGACGCGCACCGGCTCGCGGCACAGCGTCAGCGCCTCGATGACGAGGCCCTGCCGCTTGCTCTCGTTGATCCGGCCCGGGCAGAACAGGAAATCCTCGGCGGCCTCGGTGCGGAAGCTTGCAGCGGCCGGCGGCGGATGATGCAGCGGCCGGCTGGCGAGGCCGTTGAAGCGCCGCAGCCGCTCGCTGACCGTGCGCGAGATGGTGAAGATCTCCCGGCATTCGGGCAGCAGCGTGTTGTCGGCGAGGCGGATCGCCTCGCGCACGTGCCGCCCGTCCGGCGCGTTGCTGAGGTCGCCGATGTCGGTGTCCCAGAGGTCGTAGGCGCCGCGATATTGATGCAGCAGCCAGAGGATCTTGTTGGGATGACGCATCAGATAGGCCGGGAATTTCAGCCCGATCAGCCGGTCGATGCTGCCCCCGCACCATTCGCCGACCTCCATCAGTCGCGCGGCCAGCATCCCGTCCATGATGCGCGCGGCGGGATACCATTTGAATGGCATGCACACGATCTCGGCCTGGTGCCCGGCCTGCCGCAGCGCGTCGAGCAGGCTGTCGGCCAGCATCTCGGCACCTCCCCGCACGAAGGGCGCCTGCACGTTCGCGATGACCACACGCATGCTCAGGGCTTGCGTGCGATCAAGGCATAGTCCTGGGGGCCATGGAAGATCGCATCGAGCTGGGCGGCCAGCACGTCGTCCTTCGCCTCGAAGCGCTGCGCCATCGGATGCAGCTCGCGTATCGAGACCTGGATGAAACCGCGCGCCTCGGCGATCATGCTGACCATCTCGGCCGGCAACGGATTGCGATGCGTCGGGTCGAGATGGAACCAACGGCTGGACACCAGCAGATTGGCCGGGTTCGGCGTCTCGAACACGATGACGCCTCCCGGTGCCAGGGCGCGCAGGCTGGCGTCGAGCAGGGCCACGAACACTGCGAACGGCAGATGCTCGATGATATGGAACCCGGTGACCCCACCCAGGCTGCCGGCCTCGAGACGGCTGAGATAGGCCACCGCGTCGTCATGGGTGCAGTCCAGGCCCACGCCCTTGCAATAGGCGACCATGGATCGGTTGAGATCGACGCCGCGCGCCTGCAGGCCCTCGTCGCCGAGCAGTTCGAGCAGCTCGCCGCGCCCGGAGCCGACATCGACGATCGGCCGTCCCGGCTGGCCGGCGCCCGCCTCGCGGAGCAAGTCCAGATAAACGGCCTGGCGCTGCTTGATTTCGGCGCGCGAGCCACGGAACCGGTCCTCGAACGCGACATAGAGCGGGTCGAGCAGGCCGTCCTGGTGGTCCTGAACGGCGGCCGCCGATCCGGCCTCGAGGCCGTGCGCCATCCAGCCACGGATCTCGCCGAGGATAAGCGAGAGCCTGCGCTCCTGGTCGCGCAACCCGACCTGGCTGGCTTCGGCCACCGCCATCGCCCGGCACGTGAGGTTGCGCTGTTCCACCAACTGCGTCGCCAGGCGCCGCGCGATGGCCTCGCCTTCGGCCGCACCTCCGGCCTGGCTCAACTGCTGGCTCAACTCCTGGCGCAACGCCGTGACGAAACCGGCGAGGTCGGCGGCGGCCTGGTCCTGGCGCGAAAGCGCGGCGACCGCCCCGTCGAATTCGTCGAGGCGCGCGGCCAGCCGCTCGTAGCGTCGGGCGAGTTCGAGCACCGGTCCCGACCATGGCTCCTGGTCGAGCAGGCCGTCCAGGCCGTCCAGGCGCTGCTCTAATGCCCGGTGGAATGTCCGCATCCGCCCGGTTTCCGCCGCGCCATGCTTCAGCTCAAGTTCGAATGTGCGGTTGGAACGTTCCAGCTCGCGCCGGAGCGCCTGCTCGGCATGGTCCGCCCGGGCAGCCTGGTCCTGCAGCCTTCGATCGGCCTGCCGCATCTGGACCCGGAGCGTGTCGTCGCCAAGCGTCATATTGTTCTGCACCGCGCGGAGATCGGCCGACAGTCTGATGACGTCGCGCATCAGCACCGGCAGCGCGGCCAGGCTTGTCATGATCCGGATCAGGCGTCCGAGCAGAGGCAGCCGGTACAGCCGGTGCATCAGGAAGCGCGTGCGCAGGCCGGGGATGGCGACAGCCACCCTGCGGCCCTCGCGGCTGTAGCGCAGCGTCCCCAGCAATTCCATCCGGCTGCCGCCGGCGGCCAGCCGGGCGACGTGATACTGCAGTCCCGAGCTATCGGCCTCGCGTCCCAGGATCGTGCGGTACGACTGCTCGACGAAGGCCTGGTCGTCCAGGCCGCCCAGCGCGTCGATGTCCAGCATCATGGCCGGGGCAGGCAGCCCGCCGGAAGCCGCGATCGCGTCCGGGGCGGCCGGCGGCGCCGCCATGGGGGACGGAGGTCCGGCCGGTGAAGCGCGGTCGATCGCCTGCTCGAAGCTGGCCCGCAATTCATCGGGCGACAGCGCGCGCTGGCGACGCAGCCCAGGCTCTTTCAGCTCCGTGCCGCTCACGACGCGGTCTGCTTCGGGTCTCGCGGCGGCTCGGTCCTGTCGGACGGCCGATGATCGAGCGGCGCATGCACGAGGCGCGCCTTGAGGCTGTCTTGATCCACCACGACGTCCGCGGCCGAAAGATCCGCCTGGCGGAACATCAACTCATACTCCCGCAACGAGAAGCTCTGCTCGTTCACGCCCTTCTCGAGCTCGGACAGGAAGTGCTTGTCGATCGCACCGGGCCAGATATGGCCGACCGGTTCGCAGAACAGCCCGATGAAGCCGCCCGGACGCAGCTTGCGCCGCAGCTGTTCCAGCAGGGCCGCCGGATCGGGAAAATGATGCAGCGAGGCGAAGATCACGATCGCGTCGAAATATCCCGCGGCGAAGGGCAGGTTGAAGGCATCCGCGCAGACCGGTCTGACCTTGTGCCCCTGCCTGCGGGCAACCAGCCGGCCGATCTGCAGCCCGAGCAAATCGACATCGACATTGAACAGATCGACATCCAGCCCGGCACCCATCGGAAACACGTTGCCGCCGACCTCCAGCATGCGTGGCTTCGCGCCGGAAGGCGTCGCCACATGCTCGGCGAGCCACCCGGCCAATAATTCCCGTCCGCGCAGATGGTCGGCGTCGTAGCTGGCGGGCCGCTCGCCCAGCAGGGTCCAGCCTTCCGGCACCTGCCCGGGAATTTCGGCCTCGACCGAGATCGTCATCGTGATCAGGTCGTCGGCAAGCCAGCGGACCTGCTCCTGCACCAGCATCAAGGCGAGGCGATAAAAGCCCGGCTGCGACGGGGGCGCCAGCCGCACCGCCAGGGTGACGGCCTGTCCCGGATGCAGGTCGATGGGCAGGGGCGTGCGCAGGTCCGGGGTCGGCACCCTGGTCCCGTCCGGCGTCTCCCAGCGGGCGGCGACCATGATCCGGCCTTCGCCGTCGCCCAGCCC
>CAXTCT010000287.1:0-3411 GCA_964242565.1 uncultured Acetobacteraceae bacterium
TGCGCGCCTCCAGGCCGAGCTCGCCAGCGCCGAGGCGCAGATCGGCGCGGAGCGGCAGCGCGCGATGGGTTCGCTCCGCGACATCGCCAGCGACACCGCACAGCTGCTGGTCGAACGGGTCACCGGTCAGGCGGCCGATCGGGCGCTTGTCGAGACCCGCGTGGACAGATGGCTGTCCGATCATGCACACGCCGGCCGTGCGGCCTGATCGCGCCGGCGGAGGACCATCCATGGATTTCCACACTCTCCTGCATGAGCCTTTGTTCTGGTACAGCCTGGCCTTCGTGCTGTTCTTCGTGCTGTTCGGACCGAGGATCGCCAAGCCGCTGACCGCGATGCTGGATGGACGCGCCGCCCGGATCCGCCAGGATCTCGACGAGGCGGCCCGGCTGAAACGCGAGGCCGAGCAGATGCTGGCCGAAGCGCGGCGCGAGCGCGAGGCGGCGCTGGTCGAGGCACGCGAACTGATCGAGCGTTCCCGGCACGAGGCGGTGCGCATCGCCCAGGCGGCCCGGCGCGAAGCCGAGATCAACGCGCAGCGTCGCGAGCGCATGGCCCACGACCGCATCCACGCGGCCGAGCGTGCCGCGGTCGCCGAGGTCCGTGGTCGCGCCGCCGAGATCGCCGGGGGAGCCGCTCAGGCCGTGATCGCCGCGATGCTGACGTCCGACGCCGATGCGGCCCTGATCGATCGTGCCATCGCGGCACTGCCGGCCTCGTTTGCCCGCGTCGCCGCGTGAGGATGGCCGCGTGAGTTTTGGCGCGTGACTTCGCCGGCGACGCCGCGCCTTTCCGTGGTCGCGGCCGTGCTGGACGAAGCCGAGAATATCCGCCCGGTGCTGACCGAGATCGCCCGGGCGCTCGAAGCGCTGCGGCCCTTCGAAGTCATCTTCGTCGATGACGGCAGCACGGACGCGACCTTGTCCGAGCTGCTGGCCTGCCGTGACGTGCTGCCGGAGCTGCGCGTGCTGAGCCATGACCGCCGTTGCGGCAAGTCGGCGGCACTCCGCACCGGGATCGAGGCGGCGCGGGCTCCATGGATCGCCACCATCGACGGCGACGGCCAGGACGATCCGACCGAGATCCCGGCGATGCTGGCCCTGGCCGAAGGCGCCGGTTATGCCACCCCCCTGGTGGTCGGCGTGCGGCTGAAACGTCACGACACGCTGTCCCGCCGCCTCGCCACCCGCCTGGCCAATGGGCTGCGCCAGAGTTTGCTGCGGGACGGTTGCCCCGACACCGGCGCGCCGATGAAATTATTCGCGCGCGAGGCCTTCCTGCGGCTGCCGCAGTTCGAGGGCCTGCACCGCTTCCTGCCGGCCTTGCTCGCCAGCTACGGCCATCCCCTGCTGTGCAAGCCGGTGCGCCACCGCGCCCGGCTGCATGGCCGCTCGAAATACACCAACTGGAACCGGGCGCTGGTCGGGATACGCGACATGGCCGGCGTGATGTGGCTGCAGAAGCGCACCATGCGGCCCGGGCGCGTCACCGAAGGTTGAGGCCGGGTGAATAAGCGGCATTACGCCCTGCTGGCCGCCTTCGCGCTCGCCATCTTCCTCCCCGGCCGTGCCAGCCTGCCTCCGCTCGACCGTGACGAGTCGCGCTACATGGAGGCGTCGGCGCAGATGCTCCAGAGCGGCAACTATGTCGATGTGCGGTTCCAGGACCAGCCGCGCTATCTGCAGCCGGCGGGGATCTACTGGCTGGAAGCCGCCGCGGTCGCGGCCACCGGAACCCTCGAACAGCGCCGGGTCTGGGGCTGGCGTATCCCCTCGCTGATTGCCGCGATCGGCTCCGTGCTGCTCACCGCGGCGATCGGCGACGCCCTGTTCGGCGCGGCTACCGGCCTGTTCGCGGCCCTGCTGCTGGCGGTCTCGGTGCTGATGACCGCCGAGGCCCGGATGGCGACCATCGATAGCTGCCTGCTGGGCGTCGTGCTCCTGGCCGAGTTCGGCCTGCTCCGCCTGCTCGCCGATCGCGACGACGGCACACGTGGCCCTGTCTGGGCGGCGATCCTGTATTGGGCGGCGCTGGGTGTGGGGCTCATGCTGAAGGGGCCGGTGGTGCTGATCCCGGGTTTCGGGACGCCGATCGCCCTGGCCCTGAGCGAGCGCAGCGTGGGCTGGTGGAAGCGGCTGCGTCCGGCCTGGGGCGTGCCGCTGATGCTGGCGATCGTGCTGCCCTGGTGCGTCGCGATCTGGGTGGTCAGCCACGGCAGCTTCTTCTCAAAGGCGGTGGGCACCAACTTCGTCGGCAAGATCGCCTCGGGCCAGCAGGCGCACGGGCTGCCGCCGGGCTATCATCTGCTGGTTTTCGCCATCGCCTTCTGGCCCGGCTCCCTGTTCGCCGCTGGCGCGATCCCCTTTGTCTGGCGGCGGCGGCGTCGGCCGGAAATCCGCTTCCTGCTGTGCTGGATCATCCCGCACTGGCTCGTGTTCGAGCTGATCGCGACCAAGCTGCCGCATTACGTCCTGCCGGCCTATCCGGCGATCGCGATCCTGGCCGCGGCCGCCTTGTGTTCCCCGGATGGCTTATGCTCGCCGGAAGGCTTGGGCTTTTCGGAAGGCCTGTCCTGGCCGCGGCGCATCGCCGGGCGGATCGGGCTCGGGCTTTATGCGGCACTCTGGCTGCTGGTCGGGCTGGCTCTCGCCGTGGCGGGTCCGGTCCTGCTCTGGCGCCTGCAACACATGATCTCCGCACCGGTGCTGTTCGCCTCGGGGCTCGCGCTGGTGCTGGTGCCGGGGACGCTGCTGCTGCTGGTGTTGCGCGAGCCGCGCCAGGCGGTGGGTTTCGCCTCGGCGGCGGCGCTGCTGATCTATGGCAGCCTGTTCTGGGTGGTGCTTCCGGACCTGCGGACGATCTGGCTCAGTCCACGCATCGCGGGCATGGTGGCCCGGGTCAAGCCTTGCCCCGACAGCGTGCTGGCCTCGGCATCGTTCAGCGAGCCCAGCCTCGTATTCCTGGCCGGCCAGCGCACCCGTCTGGTCAATGCCGCCGGTGCCGCCGACCTGCTGTCGCATGACCCGCGCTGCGCCCTCGCCCTGGTGGGCACCCGCGACGAGGCGGCCTTCCGGGCGCGCCTGGACCAGGACAGGATCGAGGTGCGCGAGCTCGGGCGGATCGACGGGATCAACTACTCCAGCGGCCGGCAGCTCGATCTGGGCTTGTTCTCCTGGACCGGGCCCCGCCCGTAGCGGCGCCTCCCCGAATGGCCTTCCTTGGACAGCCTTCCTTGGGCAGCCTTCTGGGGCCTAGCCGGGCCGTCCCCAGCCCAGCATCCCGACGATCAGCACGCGATGTCCGTCCGGGTCCATCAACATGCCCTGGCTTGTCGGCGGCCCGTCGCTCTGCATCACCAGCCGGGTGGCCGCGATGTCGTTCGCCGCGATGGTGACGGCGGCGGCCGCGGTC
>CAXTCT010000288.1:0-3407 GCA_964242565.1 uncultured Acetobacteraceae bacterium
GGGTGCCCGGGGCAGGTGGGGGGGGGGGTCGTACCGGCGCCGCGACCCCGGGCGGGCGGATTTGGTGGGCCCACCCCGGGGGCGGGTGGCCGGGAGGGGGGGGGGTCCCGATAACCACCCCCGCCACTCCCACGGCCACCGCGGCGCGCGCCAGCACCGGGACGAACTCGCGCTGTCCACCGGAACTGGTGCCGCGGCCGCCGGGCTGCTGGACCGAATGGGTGGCATCGAAGATCACCGGCGCGCCGAACGCGGCCATGATCGGCAGCGAGCGGAAATCCGAGACCAGGGTGTTGTAGCCGAACGAGGCGCCACGCTCGGTCACCATGACGTTCGGGTTGCCGGTGCTGGTGATCTTGTCGATGACGTTCTGCATGTCCCATGGGGCAAGGAACTGCCCCTTCTTGACGTTGACCACGCGGCCGGTCCCGGCCGCCGCCAGCAGCAGGTCGGTCTGGCGGCACAGGAAGGCCGGGATCTGCAGGATGTCGACCGCTTCGGCCACGATCGCGCAATGCTCGCGCTCATGCACGTCGGTCACGATCGGCACGTCGAGGTCGGCGCGTATGTCGGCAAAGATCCGCATCGCCGCCTGCAGCCCGACCCCGCGCGGGCCATCGACACTGGTGCGGTTGGCCTTGTCGTACGAGCTTTTATAGACGAAGCCGACGCCGAGCCGGGTGGTGATCTCCTTGAGGGCGTGGGCGCATTCGAAGGCATGGTCGCGGCTTTCGACCTGGCAGGGACCGGCGATGAGCGACAGCCTCTTGTTGTTGCCGAACACGGCGTTTCCGACCGTGACAACCGGGCTTGGCGTGGTCTGCGACATGGTCCGGCCTGTTCCTTGTTGTCCTGGTCCGTTTGCGGTTCCGTCCACGACCGGACGCGCGTGCCGGAGACGGGACCGGCCGGCGCCAGCCCGGGCTGGCGATCGCGACCTACGGACAGTCTATTTCCACGCTTTCGACCGACAAGCCAGCGACGATGGTCTTGGCGTGCCGCTCCACCCATTGATCGAGAGCTTTCACGAGCGGGCTGAGCGACCAGCCAAGATCGGTCAGCGCATAATCCACTCGCGGAGGGACCTCCGCATAACTCGTCCGAATAACGAGGCCTGCCGCTTCCAGCCGCTTGAGTGTCTGGATCAGCATCTTCTCCGATATGCCTCCGATCCGCCGTCGTAGGGTGCCGGTCCTCTGCGTGCCCTCGCTCAAGGCGTGCAGGATCAGCATCGACCATTTCTCCGCCAGGAGCGTCAGAACGGATCGGGCGGGGCAATCGGGCGAGAAGACGTTGCAGGGCAAGTCACGGAAGGGCGGATGGGCATCCAGCATACTTACCGCCAGGTAGGTACTTGAGTGGGGGTTGTGCCGGTTATCTTCGTTGCATGCAATCCGGATTATCACCGCCATACCCCGGGCGAGAAACGGGCCTGATCCACCATATCGGCAACGCGACCGTTCAGAAGATTTGGGAAACAGACCTGAACGGCATGACGTTCGCGCAACTGCTTCCGGAGTTGGATGCCGATGCTCGCCGCATTCATCCTGAATGGTTCCCGGCCGGAACATATGACGGTGAAGATCACGCCTTCATGAGCCTTCCTCATCGATGCCGGCGCCGGCAACGACAAGGCGCGTCCACAGCAGAAGGTGCTGGACAAATTCTCGACCGGGTTTCTGGCGCGATTGCACGAGGCGAGCGCCGAACCCGGCGACGTGGATCTGGTCCTCCTCACGCACATCCACTCGGACCATGTGGGCTGGAACACCAGATGGGCCAACAGAAGCTGGGTGCCGACCTTCCCCAATGCGCAGGTCATCGTCTCCGATCTGGAATACGCGTACGGCCTTGCCCTGACGGGTGCGGACGAAGCCGGGGTCAGCGCGGCGCGCGCCCGCGCTGGATTGGGGGAGCCGGTCCGCTTGCCCGTGTCGGGCATTTTCGCCGACAGCATACTGCCGCTGGCGGGCAGAAGCCCTGTCCGGCGCATCACAGTCGATGGGTCCGAGGTGCTGCCGGGCATTCGCTTCCTGCCTACGCCCGGACACAGCATCGATCATGCGTCGATCGCGTTGATCAGTGGCGGCGAGACCGCTCTGTCCAGCGGCGACGTATTTCACCACCCGGTCGAGGTGTACGATCCCGATCCTGTTTCGGCATTCTGCGAGTTTCCGGGCGCTTCCCGCCGATCGCGCCGCTGGTTCCTCGACCATGCGGCTGGAACCAACAACGTCGTGTTTTCCAGCCATTTCCCGGCTCGTCATCGGGCCGGATTTCGCGCTCCTCTCGCGGTTTCGAGTGGAGCTTCAGCTAGAGCGTTGCGCGCTGCTGACAGACACGGCCACAGGACGCTGGCCCGGTGCTCTCGAGGCCGCGGGCGCCGATTCCCCCTGTCCGGAACAAGATCGGGTTTTTTCGCACGGTCATCCCTTCCGGCTGTCGTGACGCTGTTGCATCATGCGGCTTCCTGGCCGTATCGTCGCGGGCGACGGCTCAGCCCGAGAGGAATGCGAAATGGCCAAGGGTCAGAAGAAAAGCAACCGCGAGATCAAGAAACCGAAGGCCGACAAGAAGCCGCCGGCCGCGGCCACGTCGCAATATCAGCTTCCGACCAAGGGTGCCGGCTCCAAGGGAAAATGAGCTGCGCCTTCGTCCTTCCTCCGCCACCGGTTGCCTCCGTGGCCGTCGCCGGAAGGAGCGAGCGGTTTGCCGTGCGCCGCATCTTCTGCGTCGGCCGGAACTATGCCGCCCATGCCCGCGAGATGGGCCGGGATCCCGATCGCGAACCGCCATTCTTCTTCTGCAAGCCAGCCGATGCCGTCGTCGATGACGCAAGCGTGCTGCCCTACCCGCCGGAGACCGCGGACCTGCAGCACGAGATCGAGCTGGTCGTGGCCATAGGCCAGGGCGGCACCGACGTCCCCGTCGCGCACGCCCTCGACCATGTCTGGGGTTATGGCGTCGGCATCGACCTGACCCGTCGCGACCTGCAGCTCGCCGCACGCGAACTGGGCCGGCCCTGGGACTGGGGCAAGGGCTTCGACTGCTCGGCGCCCTGTGCCGCGCTGCATACGGCCGACGCGGTGGGCCATCCGGCCAAAGGCCGCATCTGGCTGGCCGTGAACGGCAGCACCAGACAGGAAGCCGACCTGGCCGAAATGATCTGGGGCACAGGCGAGATCATCGCCATCCTTTCCCGCTCCATGGCGCTGATGCCGGGCGACCTGATCTATACCGGCACCCCGGCCGGGGTCGGACCCGTGGTGTCTGGCGACGTCATGACCGGCGGCGTCGAAGGGGTCGGCGAGATCACCATCACGATCGGCTGAAGCTTGTCTCTGCCGCCAGGCCTGCTCCGCCGCCATCAGGCCCAGGTCGCCGGCATCGTCGGCGCCATCGCCGCG
>CAXTCT010000289.1:0-3390 GCA_964242565.1 uncultured Acetobacteraceae bacterium
TGACGGCCCGGCCCCCACTGGCCGGCTCGCCCGTCTGGAGGCATCCGGCGTCGCGATCACGGTCAGGCGCTTCGACGCCGGAGGCCGCACGATCGGCACGGCGCTGTTGGCCGAAGCTCACGCGGTCGGCGCGGACCTTCTGGTGCTGGGCGCCTGCGCACGCGGCGAGGTCTGGGAATTCACCTTCGCGGGCGACACCGGCGAGATCCCCTCGGCCACCAGCCTGCCCGTGCTCCTGCATCGTTGAGCGCGCATCATTGACCAATATCCCTTTTTCGCGAACCAGGAACACGTCATGACGGAGCCGATCCCCAAGCTGATCGTGCATTCCCGCACGCCATTCAACGCCGAGCCGCCGCTGCCCCTGCTGCGTCGCAGCTTCAACACGCCGCAGGAGCAGTTCTACGTACGCAGCCACGGCGACGTGCCGGCGCTGGACGGGGACCGGCACCGGTTTCGCGTGGACGGCCGGGTCGCCCGGCCGCTCGATCTCTCCCTGGCGGAATTGCGGGCGCGGTTCGAGGCCCATACGGTGGCTGCCGTCATGCAGTGCGCCGGCAACCGACGCGCCGACCTGCAGCCGGTGCGCAAGACGACCGGCGATCCTTGGCATGCCGGCGCCATCGGCCATGCCGAATGGACCGGCGTGTCGCTGGCCAAGCTTCTGCATGCCGCGGGGGTCGCCGAAGCGCCGGGGCTGCATGTGGCGTTCGCCGCCTGCGACGACATGGAGATCGAGGGCACGCCCTGCCGCTACCGGGTGTCGATCATGCTGGAGAAGGCGCTGGAGCCCGACGTGCTGGTCGCCTGGGCGATGAATGGCGAGACGCTGACGCCCGAACACGGCTATCCGCTCCGCATCGTGGTGCCGGGCTTTGCCGGGGTGCGCAGCGCCAAGTGGCTGACCGCCATCACGGTGCGCGACAGCGCCGTCGACAGCCCGATGCAACAGGCCGACTACAAGCTGCTGCCGCCGCACATGAATGCCGCGACCGCGGACTGGGACCTGGGCGTCACCATCGACGAAATGCCGTTGAACGCCGCGATCTGCGAACCCGCGCCCGGCGCGCATCTGGCCGCAGGAGCCGTCATGCTGCGGGGCTACGCGATCGCAAGCGGCCGGCAGGTGACCCGCGTGGACGTCTCGGCCGATGACGGACGGAACTGGGCACAGGCAACGCTGGAGCAGAACCGCGCGTCACCCTGGAGCTGGACCTTCTGGCAAGCCACCCTCGCCTTGCCGCCCGGTGCCCATGAGCTGGTCGCGCGGGCCTGGGACAGCGCCGGCCAGACCATGCCCGCACAACCCGACGACACCTGGAACTTCAAGGGCTATCTCTGCGCGGCCTGGCACCGGGTGTCGGTGACGGCAGCCTGAACGGCCGCCACCGGCGATGATCGCTGCATCCGGCATGCAGCCAGAGATTCGCACATCAGTCGAATGGATAGCTTGGAAGCTGCCGGTGAAGAGGATAAAGCCGGCGTGACGCTGCGCCGACGCTCGGCGGCCTGGGGTCGCCGCCACCAGCGGATCGTCGCTCTAATTCATGTGGATCGCCAACATGCGTCTCTTCGTCTTTTCGCTCCAGAACGCCGACGGCACCACCAGCACCTGGTCGACCAACGGCACCGATGCCGGCACCACCGAGCTTTCCGGACCCACCGGATCGGCGGTACGCACGCCGACCGGCTTCGTGTTCTGGGGCGACCGCCTGCTGTTCAGCTCGGGCTCCGGGCTTTTCGTCACCGACGGCGCGGGCGGCACGGTTCAGCTGGGTGGCGGCAACCCGACCTCCTATCTGCCGTTCGGAGACAAGGTGCTCATCGCCTCGTCCGGCCTTGGCGCGAATTCCGAGCTCTACGAGAGCGACGGCACCTATGCCGGGACCCTCCCGGTGCTGTTCCCCGACGGCTTGACCTCGATTACCAGCGGCTTCACCCCCCTCGGCACGGCGGTCGCCTTCATCGGGATCGATGGAGCCGGCGATACCGCTTTGTTTGCCACGGACGGCACAGGAGCGGGTTCGCACGAGCTGTCGCGCCCTCTCGTTCTCGGCGCCAGCGATCAGGCCTATGATCCCGTTACCGGGAGTTCGGTCATCACCGGCGCCGGCAATGACACGATCTCGGCCGCAGGCACCACCACCATATTCGGCGGCACAGGATCCGCAACCATCTTCACCGGCGCGGGCGGCGGCATCTATACCGGCGGAGCGAAGGGCCATAACATCCTGGTCTCGCGCGGCGTGAGCGGAGCCAACAGCACCCTGACCGGTGCCGCGGCCGGTGACAAGATTTTCGGCTCCGCCCAGGGCAATGACCTGTTGATCGCCAGCAACGGCCGCGAAAGCATCCTCGGCGGCGGCGGCAACATCACGGTCGACGGCGGCATGGCCGCGAGCGTGATCTTCACCGGCAGCGGAACGAGCAGCGTCAATGGCGGCGTCGGCGGCGGCGACACCATTGTCGGCGGCACCGGTGCGCTGACTGTCGCGGCCCAGCATGGCGACGCCATCTTCGGCAACCAGGGCACCCTGAACATCACCGGCAGCACGACCGGCGCAGACAGCATCGTCGGTGGCGCCGGCGCTTTGGAGGTGGCTGGAGCTGGCGGCAACATGCTTGTCGTCGCAGGCACCAGCCGTTCGAGCATCGAGGTCGGCAGCGGGGCGAGCCTGGTGTTTTCGGGCGCGGGCAACACCAACGTCACCGGCGGCACCGGCTCGCTGCAGGTAATCGTCGGCTCCGGCACCGGCGACTTCACCGAAGGAACCGGCCCGGCCATGTTCGATGTGGTCCACGGCGCGGCGGGCGGCAGCGACGTGCTGAACGGCTTCAAGCCGGGCACCGACCAGATCGATCTGTTCGGCTACGCGGCGAGTGATCTGAGCATCACGAGTTCCGGCGGATCGAGCCTGATCAGCCTGAGCGACGGCACCAGGCTCCAGATCCTGGGCGTGACCGACCTGGGCAACAGCGTCGTCCTGGCCTGACCCTGCCGGCTCGCTGACCGAACCGTTGCCCGGGCCGCCGGCGTCGATTGCCTTCAGCCGGACAGCCGTCTCCGTGCCTCGCGTCGATGCCTCATGCCAGCAGATCCAGCGCCGCCCGGACCAGCGCCGAGTCCGGCTCCTGCAACTGCCTGACGATGGTGAAATGGTTCGCTCCGGCAATGGGCAAAAGCGCCCCCGCCACATGCTCGGCGGCGCGCCTCGCGTGCAGGTCACGGCTGTCGCGGACCAGGGCGGCCAACTCCGCCGAGCCGTAGGCGATGGTCATCGGCTTGCGCACCACCGGCAGGCGCAGCGGCGACAGCGCCACGACCTCCTCATCCGTCAGCTGCAGCTTGACGTTGAGATAGATGTCGCGCACCGGCCCCAGCTCGAACAC
>CAXTCT010000290.1:0-3390 GCA_964242565.1 uncultured Acetobacteraceae bacterium
GGCGGCGGCGCGACCGGAGCGGGCGGCGGCGGCGGCGGCGCGGTGTCGAAGGCGTAGCGCAGGCCGACCATGAAGGAATGGTTGTAGCTGTCGTTGAAGTCGGCATTGCCCTTGTGGACGCCGGTCACGTTGTACGAGGTCGACTGATAGGCCGAACCGGTTTCCTGCGGGAGGGTGCCGAGGAAGCGGTACTCGCCGGTCAGGGCCAGGCCGGGAACCTGTTCGATGTTGAAGGCGACGCCGACGATGCCCTGGTAGGCGACGCTGCCATTGGTGCCGCCGGTGCGGTTGATGCTGCCGTCGTCATACTGGGTGGTGAACGGAGACTTGTGATCCCACAGATAGCCCGCACCGACACCGACATAAGGCGTCACGGGAAGCGAAAGGCCGAACTGCGTGAGGTCGAGGTCATAAAGGATGTTGACCAGGGGACCGTATTTCTCGTCATGGCCGGTGGTCGAGCCCGGCACGGCGGTGTAATGACGGTGATTGACGTTGTTGTAGTAATAGGCGCCTTCGAGTTCCATGCGCAGGCCGTTGGCGAAGCCGAAGCCGAACGAACCCTCGCCGGTGAAGCCGTCACCGAAACGGAACGTGGCCTTGTCGCCGCCCGATTCCGTGGTCGGCGAGTAGTGCACGCCGGTGCTCTGCTCGAGGTTGTAGCCCGCGCCGAGGCTCACATAGGGTCCGACGACGGGGTCAGCCATCGCCGCTGCGGGGGCAGCCGCCAGAAGTGTGGTAGTCAGTAATGCCGTGCGCAGACGCATTGTCTCGTCCTTCTAATCATCCGTTCCGGCGGCCGCCAACCATCGGCGGCACAGCCTCAGCAGGATATCTAACCCCGATATAAGGCGTCTGGTTGCGGATGCGCAGCCTAACCGACGGTCCCCGGGCATTCGAGGCATCGTTGTGTCGCAAAGAGCACACTCTATTACACGGCATTTAACATCAAGTCATGCAGGCGCCCGTTTCGTGCCACACCGGGAGATCTGCCTCACGTTTCTGTAATCGGGCAGCTCCGCGCCCATCTATGCTGTGACAAATTTATTACAGTAACTGGGAGTCCGTTACGCTCCCTTACGTGATGCAACCTTCTTCGACCAGCAGCGCCGCCACCGTCGCAGGCTCCACGTCACGCGAGGTGAAGGCCCGGCCGATCCCGCGGGTCAGAACAAAGGCCAGCCGTCCGTCGCGCATTTTCTTGTCGCGCCGCATGTGGCCGAGCAGGGCGTCGGCGCTGAAGCGCAGACCGAGGCGCTCGGACAGGGTGGCGATCCGTGCCGCCATCCCGAGCGTCTCCAGATGGTCGACCACCCGCGTCGCCTCGCGCCCGTCGCAATGACCGAGCTTCGCCGAAAGCCGCAGCGCCAGCCCCAGGCCGATCGCCACCGCCTCGCCATGCAGCAGCCGCCCATCATAAAGCAGTTCGGCTTCCAGGGCATGGGCGAAGCTGTGGCCGAAATTGAGCAGGGCCCGGCCATCCTCGGCTTTCTCCTCGCGCTCGTCATCGCCGACGATTGCGGCCTTGAACCGGCAGGCCTGGGCGATGGCTTCGGCCTGCAGGGCCTCGTCGCCGGTTACGATGGCGAGTCCGTGGGTCATGCACCATTCGAACAGCGCCGGATCGCCGATCAACCCGGCCTTGAGGATTTCGGCATAACCCGAACGCAGTTCCCGCACCGGCAATGTCGCCAGCACCGCGGTATCGACCAGCACGGCAAGCGGCTGGTGGAACGCGCCGATCAGATTTTTGCCGAATGGCGTGTTGATGCCGGTCTTGCCGCCGACGGAGCTGTCGACCTGGGAAAGCAGGGTGGTCGGGATCTGCACGAAGGGCAGGCCGCGCATCACCGAAGCCGCCGCGAATCCGGCCAGGTCGCCGACCACCCCGCCGCCCAATGCGAGCACCGCCGTGCGCCGCTCGACACCGGCTTCCAGCAGCGCCGCGGTCACCCGGCCGAAACCGTCCAGGCTCTTGCTGGCCTCGCCCGGAGGCACCACCACAAGGCCGGTCTCGATGCCGACCGCCCGCAGGGCCGCCTCCAGGGCCGGCAGATGCAGGGCCGCCACCGTCTCGTCGGTGACGATCATGACCCGCTTCTGGACACGCTCCCGGGACAGCACCGGCGCGAGCAGGGCGCCGGCCCGCCCGATCAGGCCGTGGCCGATGACGATGTCGTAGCGGCTGCGTTCCAGCGTGACGCCAACCCGGCCCGGCGCCTGGTACGAGGCCAGGGCGGCAAGCGCCGTCCGGGTGGTGTGCTCGGTGCTGTCGTCGTCGCAATCGATCATGATGTCGGCCTCTGCATAGACGGGGTGGCGGACCTGCATCAGTCCTTGAAGTATCTCGCGCGCGGGGCGGCCGGCCAGGAGCGGCCGGTGGGTGCGGCCACTGACCCGGCGCACCAGGACCGGGAGCGGACAGCGCAGCCACACCGAGATCGCCCGCTCCCGGATCGCCGCCCGCGTGCGCCGGTCCATGAAGGCGCCGCCGCCGGTCGCCAGCATGATCGGCCCTCCCGACAGCAGCCGCGCGATGACGCGCCGCTCGCCCTCGCGGAACTCCGCCTCGCCCCAGAGCGCGAACATCTCGGCGATGCTGCATCCGGCGGCCTGCTCGATCTCGATGTCGGCATCATGGAACGGCAGATCCAGTCGCGCGGCCAGCTTGCGGCCGATGGTGGTCTTGCCGGCGCCCATCAGCCCGACCAGGACCACCGAGCGCCGCGTCAGCGGGGGAAGCCTCTCGCCGCCAGGCTCCACGCCGGCCTCGTCGTCGCCGCTCCGGTCGCCGAACGTTACGGTGTTGCGTGACATGGCGGCAAAGCTAGCATAGAGGCTCGGAGCCAGCCATGAGCAGCCTTGCGGGCGCCGCTTCCGAGGGCGGGGACAGGTTTCAGGGGATTTGCATGATCCGTATCTTCCTCATCGTCCTGGCGGCCGGGGTAGCGGCCCTGGCGGCGGGCTTCATCTATCTCGGCGCGGTGCCGCCGAAACCCCATGTCCAGGAGGTGCATGTCGTGCTGCCGAATGACCGGTTCGGCAGCGACTAGGCCGCCTGCGATGCGCGCCGCCTTGCCCGACCGGTACCAGGAGGGCTTCCTCGAGATGCTGGCCGCGGAGCGGGGTGCTGCACCCGGCACGCTCAAGGCCTATGCCGCCGACCTCGCCGACTTCGCCGCCCACGCCCGGTCCGCCGGACAATCCAGCTCGACCGCCTCGGTGCCGGTGCTGCAGGCCTACATGGCGGGCTTGAGCGGGCGTGGCCTGTCGGCCCGGACCGCTTCGCGCAGGCTGTCATGCCTGCGCCAGTTCCACCGGCACCTGCTGCGCGAAGGGTTCCGCCACGACGACCCGTGCCAGCATCTCGACAGCCCGCGCCTGCCGGAA
>CAXTCT010000291.1:0-3376 GCA_964242565.1 uncultured Acetobacteraceae bacterium
AGCACCGCCGCGGGCGGGGCTTCCGAGGCCGGCTCGACCGCACGCGCCTTGTTCCGGCTGCTTCTGACGGACGGCGCCATCAGGGCACGGCCGACCTTGATGCCGCCGCATTGCGGGCAGCTCAGGAACCCCCGTCTGGCCTGGTCGTCGAAGGCGGCGCTGTCGCGAAACCACCCTTCGAAATCATGTCCGTCGTCACATCGAAGCTGATAGTGGATCATCCCGGACGATCAAGCCGCTTCCAGAAGCGGATCGAGTTCGCCCCTGGCATCCAGCGCCAGCAGATCGTCGCAGCCGCCGATATGCCGCTGATCGATGAAAAGCTGCGGCACGCTGGTCCGTCCCCCGGAACGTTCACGGGCCACCTTGCGCTCGGCCGATCCCTGCGGCGCCTCGATCTCGCGGAAATCGACGCCCTTGTCGCGCAGCAGCTTGAGCGCGCGGCTGCAATACGGGCAATAAGGCTGCGTGTAGATCTCTATCTCCGGCATCCTGGGCTTCCGATCCTTCGCGGCCATCAGTTCAATGTCATAGGGTTGGGCGCAGTTGCCGCCAAGACAATAGCGGCATGGGCCAACGCGGGATCGTCCGCGCGGGATCAATGCGCCGCCCTGGTTCAATGCGCCGCCCTGGCCGCCCGCGCCGCAACCAGGAGATCCACCGAGGCGGCGCCGGCCTGCAGCAGGACCTCGGCGCAGGCCGATGCGGTCGAGCCGGTGGTCAGGACGTCGTCGATCAGGACAATCCTCTGCCCCACCAGCGCCTCGCGACGCATGTTCCGGCAGCCGATCGCTCCGGCGATGATCCCTGCCCGCTCCTCGGGACGGCAGGAGACCAGGCTGCGCGTCGGGCGGAGCCGCACCAGCCCGTCCACCATCACCTGGCGCCGCGCAAGCCTGCCGACATGCCATGCGAGCAGCGCCGCCTGGTTGTAGCGGCGCGTGAACAGCCGGCGGCGATGCAGCGGCACCGGCAGCAGCAGGTCGGCATCGCGCAGGAGTGCGGCGCCGGAGCGGGCCATGTGCCGCCCGAGGAAGCGGGCATTCTCGGTCCGGTCCGCATATTTCAACGGCAGGATGAGCTGCTTGGAGAAATCATCGTAACTGAAGGCGGCGCGCGCGTGTCTCCAGGCCGGCGGCTTGTCGAGACACGCCGCACAGGTGCGTGCCGGTCCGGCCTCGCCGATGCTGGAAAACCCCACACCGCAACGACGGCAGCATGGATCGACAATGAAATCCGCGCGCCTGAAGCAGGCCGGGCAGAAGCGGCCGGCGATATCGACCACCACGTCGCAGGTGGGACATTGCGGAGGCAGCACCAGATCCAGCAGCAGGCGCCCGCTCCAGCCCGCAAGCCCCAGGAGCTTCTCTCGCATGGGTTGCATGAAACAACCTTAACGTGCATAACATCGAAAAGCAAGTTGATCCTGGCCCTTGGCAAGCAGCCGAACGCCGAGCACATCGAAGGGCATGGAAAACAACGTCATCTTCGACCGCCCGGCCGTGCGGCGTCGGCGCGACCGTGCCGCCGGAACCGTTCATGCGGTGGGCGACATCCTGCAGGCCGCCGCGGACGGGCTTCTCGACAGGCTCGACGACGTCAAGCGTGGCTTCACCCGCGCGCTGGACATCGGCGGCCGGGGCATCGTGGCGCCGATGCTGCGCGGGCGTGGGATCGAGACCGTCTGCTGCGACCTGTCGGGCCCGATGCTCGCCCGGTCCGGGGGTCTATCGGTCGTGGCCGACGAGGAATGGCTCCCCTTCGCTCCGGCCAGCTTCGATCTGGTCGTCGCCAGCCTCTCCCTGCACTGGATCAACGACCTTCCCGGGGCGCTGATCCAGCTTCGGCATGCGCTCAAGCCGGACGGGCTGTTCCTGGCCAGCATGCCCGTATTGCCGACCTTGTCGGGCCTGCGCAGCGCGCTGCTGGAGGCGGAACTGGCCGTCTCAGGCGGCGTCTCACCGAGAGTTTCGCCATTCCCGGAGCTGCGTGATTGTGCCGGCCTGCTCCAGCGCGCCGGCTTCGCGCTGCCGGTAGCCGATGCCGACCAGATCATGCTGGCCTATAGCAATCCTCTGGCGCTGTTGCGCGACCTGCGCGCCGCCGGCGAAGGCAATGCCGTGATGCTGCGCGACCGGCGTGTTCCACCCGGAAGCTTGTTCATGTCAGCCCTGGCGGCTCTTGCCGATCCGTCCCCGCGTCAGGAAATCCTGCGTCTGGCGATGATGACCGGCTGGGCGCCGTCGCCCGACCAGCCCAAACCGCTCAAGCCGGGGCAGTTCACCATTCCCCTGGCGGAGGCCCTGGAGGACCGCTCCGACATCCTGCTGGGATCCCCTCCCGAGCCGTGATCCGGTCTCTTTCCAGAGCCCGCGCGCGCCGTTATGGCTGGAGCCGCCGGTACGCCCACGGGTCTGGAGAGTCGACATCATGCTTCGCGAGGCCTTCCCCCTCCTCCTTGCCGGCCCCCTTCTCCTTGCCACGTTAACCTTGGCCGGTTGCAGCCATCCCGCCACCCCGGCTGCGGGAAGCATGCCCGATCGCAAGCCGGCCCTGTCGGCGCCTCCCGGCTCGATGATGACGCCACAGGGCTACTGAACCTATCCTCCGGTGGTGCTCATGTGACGCGCGACATTGCCGCTGTCGCCACGGCGGCCGATCACGAAGTCATGCCCCTTCGGCTTGCGGCCGATCGCCTCGCGTATCGCCAGCAGCAGGTCCGCCTCGTCCGCGCCGGCGCGAAGCGGCGCACGCAGGTCGGCGGCGTCGTCCTGGCCGAGGCACATGTAAAGCATCCCGGTGCAGGTCAGCCGCACCCGGTTGCAGCTTTCGCAGAAATTATGCGTCATCGGCGTGATGAACCCGATCCGGCGTCCGGTTTCGGCGACATGGACGTAGGAGGCCGGGCCGCCGGTGCGGTAGGGGATCGCCTCCAGCGTCCAGCGCCGGGCAAGACGGGCGCGAACCAGCGACAGCGGCAGATAGCGGTCGGTGCGGTCCTCGCCGGTATCGCCCATCGGCATGGTCTCGATCAGGCAGAGATCGGCGCCGATCCGGCCGCACCAGGCGATCAGCGCATCGAACTCGTCCTCGTTCACGTCGCGCATCGCCACCGTGTTGATACGCACGGCAAGACCCGCCTCACGAGCGGCGGCGATGCCTTCCAGCGTGCGCGAAAGCTGTCCGACACGCGTGATGGCCGCAAAGCGCGCCGCATCGAGCGTATCGAGGCTGACATTCACACGCTTCACCCCGGCGTCGCGCAGGGCCTCGGCATACGCCGCGAGCCGGCTCCCGTTGGTGGTCAGGGTGAGCTCGTCCAGCCCCGGCTGCCCGGCCTCGCGCCCCAGCCAGCGGCCAAGCCGCGTCATGAACT
>CAXTCT010000292.1:0-3375 GCA_964242565.1 uncultured Acetobacteraceae bacterium
CCCTCTCGCTGGCCATCTCCCTGGCCGGCTGCGGCATCTTCACCCCGATCCCGACCGACCGCGGCATGAATATCGAGGCGGTCGATTACGACAAGCTGATCCCCGGGACCACGACCCGGGCGGATGTGAGCACGCTGATCGGCTCGCCGACCACCCATGCGACCTTCGACGACAATACCTGGATCTATATCGGCGAAGTCACCGCGCCGGTGCCGACGATGCGCCCGAAGATCGAGACCCAGAAGGTCGTGGTCCTCACCTTCGACCAGGGCGGCATCCTGCGCAGCCGACGGATGCTCGACAAGTCCGACGCCCATGAGGTGGCCATGGCCTCCGGCTCCACGCCCTCGCCCGGCAGCACGACCTCGTTCATGCAGCAGCTGATCGGCAATGTCGGCCGCTATTCGCCGCTCGGCGGCGGCGCGGGAAGCTCCAGCATGCTCGGCAACAGCAACTCCGGTTATGGTCATGGCGGCACCGGCAACACGGTTGGCGGCGGCAGCTAGCCGCCGGACCGTCATTTCTCGGGCGCCAGGCTGTTCTCGGGCGCCAGGCTGGTCTCGGGCGTCAGGCTGTCCCAGGCGCGGCCGTCCCTGGCCAGCAATTCGTCGGCGGCTTTGGGGCCCGCGCTGCCGGCCTCGTAAAGCTCGGGGCCAGTTTTATCGGCGGCCCACGCCTTGAGCGCGGGATCGACCACCTTCCAGGCCGCGTCGATATTGTCGGCGCGCTGGAACAGGGTGGCGTCGCCGATCAGGCAGTCATACAGCAATGTCTCGTAGCCGACATTCGGGGTCAGCTTGAAGGCGTCCTCGTAACGGAACTTCATCTCGACCCCGGCCAGATCCATCTTCGGGCCAGGGATCTTGGCGGTGATGCCGAGGGTCAGGCCCTGCGCGGGCTGGATGTTGAGGGTCAGCGTGTTGGGTGCCAGCTTGTCGACCGGCGTGTCGCGGAACATCGCGAACGGCGCGTGGCGGAAATGCACGACGATCTCGGTCCGCCGCCCGGTCATCGACTTGCCGGTGCGCATGTAGAACGGCACGCCGGACCAGCGCCAATTCTCGATCAGCAGCTTGAGGGCGACATAGGTCTCGGTGTTGCTGTCGGCGGCCACGCCCGGCGAATCCCGGTAGGCCTGGACCGGCTTGCCCTCGACGCTGCCGGCGGCATACTGGCCGCGTACCGCATCCTCCGCCTTGACCGGCCGGACCGCCTCGAACAGCTGCTCCTTGGCGGTGCGCACGGTCTCGGCGCTGAAGGAGTTCGGCGGCTCCATCGCCACCATCGACAGCAGCTGGAACAGGTGGTTCGGGATCATGTCGCGCAAGGCCCCGGTCGGCTCGTAGAAAGCGCCACGGCCTTCCACGCCCACCGTCTCGGAGGCGGTGATCTGCACGTGGTCGATATTCTCGCGACGCCAGAGCGGCTCGAAGATGGCGTTGCCGAAGCGGGTGGCCAGAATATTCTGGACCGTCTCCTTGCCCAGGAAATGATCGATCCGGTAGATCTGGCTCTCGTCGAGCACTTTCAGGATCTGGGCGTTGAGCGCCTTGGAGCTTTCGAGGTCCGAGCCGAACGGCTTCTCGATCACCACGCGCCGGAACTTGCCGGCCTCCTGGGCGACCAGCCCGGCCTTGCCGATATTATCGACCACGGTGCCGAAGAAGCGCGCGCCGACGGCGAGGTAGAACACGGCGTTGCCCGTGTCCTGGACCTTCTCCTTGAGGCCGTCGAGCTGGGCGGCGTCGGTGAAGTCGGCCTTGAAATAATGCAGCCGCTGGGTGATCCAGCCCCAGATCCGCTCGTCGATCTTCGGGGTGTAGAACTCGGCGTTCGGATCCTTGGTGAATTCCTGCATCGTGTCGGACAGGGTCTTGCGCCACTCGTCGTCGGTGCTCTCGACCCGATCGACGCCGAACACGCGGAAATTCTCGTCCAGCAGCTTGCTGCCGGCGAGGTTGTAGAGTGCCGGCATCAGCAGCCGCTTGGTCAGGTCGCCGTGGGCGCCGAAGATCACCAGGGTGCAGGGAGGCGCAGGCTGTGCCGCCGCCGGCATGAGCTTCTGGCTGCTCTGCGCCTGGGATGAAAGGTTGCCGAGATTTTCCATGTCTGCTGTACTTCCTGCTTGGCAGGGCCTGAACGCATAACCGCGGCAGGAGGTTTTCCGCGTCGCGTCGTCGCAGGCGCGCCATGAGCCTCCAGGTCGTGAGCCTCCGGAGCCTTGCCTTGCCCCCGCGGGGCAAGCTAGGCGTGGCGGTTCGAGAGAGTTTGTCCAGGTCGGGGATTTCGAGATGGGTTATCGCGTTGTCGTCGTCGGCGCCACCGGAGCGGTCGGCCGCGAAATGGTCAAGACGCTGGCGGAACGTGAGTTCCCGGTCGACGACATCGTCGCCCTCGCCTCCCCGCGCTCGGTCGGCCAGGAGATCTCGTTTGGGCATAAGCGGGTGCTCAAGGTGCAGAATCTGGAGAAGTTCGACTTCCACGGCTGGGACATCGGGCTGTTCTCGCCCGGAGCGGCCATCTCCGCCCTGTATGCGCCGCGCGCGGCGGCGGCCGGCTGCGTCGTGATCGACAATTCCAGCCATTTCCGCATGGATCCGGATGTGCCGCTGGTGGTGCCGGAGGTCAATGCCGAGGCGCTCAAGCGCATGGGCAAGCGCCGCATCATCGCCAACCCGAACTGCTCGACCATCCAGCTGGTGATGGCGCTCAAGCCGCTGCACGACCTGTTCACCGTCAGGCGGGTGGTGGTCTCGACCTATCAGGCGGTCGCCGGCGCCGGCAAGGAAGGCATGGACGAGCTGTTCAGCCAGTCCAAGGGCAGCTTTGTCGGCGACCCGATCGAGCCGCAGCAATTCACCAAGCAGATCGCCTTCAACGTGATCCCGCATATCGACAGCTTCATGGATGACGGCACGACCCGGGAGGAATGGAAGATGTCGGTCGAGACCCGCAAGATCCTCGACCCGGACATCGCCCTGATCGCCACCTGCGTGCGGGTTCCGGTGTTCGTCGGCCATTCCGAGGCGGTGGTGGCCGAGTTCGAGGAGCCGGTCGATCTTGAACGGGCGCGCGCGCTGCTGCGCTCGGCGCCGGGCGTGGTGCTGCACGACACGCGCGAGGATGGCGGCTACGTGACGCCGCTCGAATGCGTCGGCGAGGACGCGACCTATGTCAGCCGGCTGCGCATCGACCCGACCGTGCCGAACGGCCTCGCCTTCTGGTGCGTCTCGGACAATCTGCGCAAGGGTGCGGCGCTGAACGCGGTGCAGATCGCCGAGGCGATGATCGCGCTCGACCTGCTCGACCGCAGGGCGGCCTGACCGCGCCTCGCCCCGCCTCACCTCGCCTCACCTCGCCCTGGGTCCTCCCCGG
>CAXTCT010000293.1:0-3358 GCA_964242565.1 uncultured Acetobacteraceae bacterium
ACCGGAACGCCCGTGCTGGAGGCACTGCAATCCGCCCTGACGCCGCTCGGCGGCTGGATCTGGGACCTGCAGGGCGACAACCCCTATCTGGGGATGCTTGCCTGCGCCGACGCCATCGTCACCACCATCGACAGCGTCTCGATGATCTCCGAGGCGGCCGCAACCGCGGTTCCCGTGATGGTGGCCCGCCTGCCGGGGCGCTCGCGCCGCATCGGATTGTTCATGCACACGATGCAGCAGGCCGGGCGGGTGCGGTATTTCAACGGGCGGCTGGAGGATTGGTCAACGCAGCCGCTGGACGATACGCCCGCGGTGGCGCACGAGATGCGGCAACGGCTTGGCATGGGCGAGCGGGCAATCACGGACGAGGTAGCCCAGGTGGGGATCGGGTAAGGCAACATGCTGGACATCCAGACTTACGACGCGCGTCAGGGCGGCAACGTACTCTACAAGGCGCTGGCCCATCCGCTGGCGGCTGAGGCCGTTGCCCGGATCGGCGGACGGTTGCGCCAGGCCGGCCGCGTCGCGGTGTATGATCCGGACGGAGCCGCGGCGATGCTGTTCGCGCTGCATCCCGATCTGCCGGCGATGTGCGAATTCTACGTCCATGATGTCACCGCCGTCGGGCGTGCCGCCTTCGGGCTGGAAGCGCGCGCCCTGACCGAAATCACGGACTCGTCCGCGTCCGTACTTCTCGTAGCCGCCTTCGACGCGGACCGGATCCTGGCCCGTATCGCGCACATGATCCCCCGCCACCTCGAAGTGGTGACGCTTGACGAGATCCGGCTGCCGGAGACGATGCTGACGCAGCCCCGCCCCTACCTGAACCGGCTCAATTTCGCGACCAACTTCGCGTTCTTCCGCGACGCCGGCAGCCTGTCGACCCGCCTCGTCACCGCGAACTACTGGTCCGCCTATGGCGCCGGAAGCGTGCGTCTGTGGCTGCGTCTGTACGACCAGGCCGGCGGCATCCTGGCCACCTGGCAGGAGGATGTTGCGGCCGGAGCGGCCGGCATCGTGATCGATAGCCGCGAGATCAGGCGCCGCTTCGGGCTGGGCGAATTCTGCGGCCAGCTTTTCATCCATGCCATCGGTGTCGCCGGGCACGACGTGATCAAATACGCCCTCGACGTCGTCGGCGAGGACCCGGACGTCAGCCTCTCCGTCACCCATGATGCCAATGCCTGGCCGTCCGACCGTTACGCCAACCTGCCCGCGCCGGCCGACAACGAGACGGTGCTGTTGTGGGTGCAGAACAGCCATGCCCTGCCGATCCCGCCTGGCGCCATCAGTCTCGATCGCATGGGAGCCGAAGCGCCGGCAAGCCTGCCCTGCGCGGTGGCGGCCTATGCCAGCGTCGCGGTGGATGTCTCCACTCTGCTGCCGGACCTGCGTTGGCCCGCACAGATCGAACTGCGCTGCGGGCGGCACATGGTGCGGCCGCGCTACGAAATCGTGCGAGGCGGCCGGACCCGTATTGCGCATCTCAATGTCGAACGGGCCGATCTGCATAGTGACCCCGGCATACGGACATTGCCGCCGACGCTCGGACGCGGCTACATCCTGCCTTTCCCGGTGCTCGACCCCGCCCTGTTTCGCAGCGTCGTGCTGCCGGTGCCGATGGCCGAACGGCAATTGAACCTGCCGTTGCGTATCGACTTCTTCGCCCCCGACGGGCGCAAGGCCGGAGACTATTTTCTCGGCTGCCTGCCGCGCGACCACCATGTCGCCATCGACCTGGCGGCGCTCGATGCGCCGGAAGGACATGCCGAGCTGGTCTATGATTTCCGTGACGGCGGCGAGGCCGACGGCTGGATGCACGCCCTGGTCCGCTACGAGAACACGCGGAGCGGGCACGTCGCCGAGACAAGTTTCGGGGCGCACATCTTCAACACGGCAATGGTGTATCGCGACGAGCCGCAATCCTACTCGGGTCCGCCACCGGGATTGTCGACTCGCCTGTTCCTGAAACTGGGCGATGCGAAACGCCACAGTTTCTGCTCGCTGATCTATGCCGCCTCCGCCCCCTGGCACGAACGCTCGCGCACCAGGCTCGTGCTGCACGACGGCGCCGGCGAGATGCTGGCGGAGCACCCGATCGAGATCGGCTGCTCCGGATCGATGATGGTGTGGCCGCACAGAATATTCGGCGCCGAAATCCTGGCGCGCGCCGGAACGGGCGGCTATGTGCTGATCCGCGACACGACCTGCCGTCTGTTCGGCTATCACGGATTGATGGACGATGCGGGATCATTCTCGCTCGACCATATGTTCGGATTTTGAGGAATGGATGGTGGGTGCGACAGGGATTGAACCTGTGACCCTTGCCGTGTGAAGGCAATGCTCTACCGCTGAGCTACGCACCCATCCGCCAACCGGTCCGTGGCCGGCGGTTTACTAGGGGTTTTCGCCGTGGCGTGCAAGCCCTCCGCGCCACCGGCGGAACCCGCTCTGCAACAAGAGGATCAGGCATGGCCGAAATCATCAAACGCATCAGCGTCCCGGAGATCAGGGCGAAGAAGGGGGGCATTCCGATCGTCTCGCTGACGGCCTACACGACGCCGGTGGCGCGCGCCTTCGATCCCCACGCCGACCTGCTGCTTGTCGGCGACTCCCTCGGCATGGTGCTGTACGGCATGTCCACGACCCTGCCGGTGACGCTCGATATGATGATCGCCCATGGGCAGGCGGTGATGCGAGGTGCCGTGCGTGCCTGCGTCATGGTCGACCTGCCATTCGGGTCTTACCAGGAAAGCCCCCGGCAGGCGTTCCGGGCGGCGTCCAGGGTGCTGGCCGAGACCGGATGCTCGGCCGTCAAGCTCGAAGGCGGTGTCGAGATGGCCGAGACAATCCGCTTCCTGGTCGAGCGCGGCGTTCCGGTATGCGGCCATATCGGGCTGATGCCGCAGTCGGTGCAGGTCGCGGGTGGCTTCCGCGCGACGGGCCGCCAGGAGGGCGAAGCCGACAAGGTCCGGGCGGACGCCCGGGCGGTCGATGACGCCGGCGCCTTTGCCGTCGTGCTGGAAGGCGTTCTGGAGCCGCTGGCCGCCCAGATTACCCGGGAAGTGTCGCTCCCGACGATCGGCATCGGCGCGTCGCCGCAATGCGATGGACAGGTGCTCGTCGCTGATGACGTCCTGGGACTTTTCACCGACTTCACACCCCGTTTCGTCAAGCGCTATGCCGAGCTCGGTGCGCAGATCGGCCCGGCGGCCGCAGCCTATGCCGATGACGTGCGGGCCAGGCGCTTCCCGGCAGCGGAACATTGTTTCAACGTCCGCAACAACACGACCCCCACGGCATGAAAAGCAAGCCTGTCGCGCTTCCCGCGGCCGCTCGCCGAGATAGCCGCTTCTAG
>CAXTCT010000294.1:0-3354 GCA_964242565.1 uncultured Acetobacteraceae bacterium
CCTGCCAGAAGCGCCCGTGCAGCAGCACCAGCCCGAGCCAGGTCAGCAGCGACAGGCCCGGCAGGACCAGCCCGAACAGCATCGCCAGCATCAGCCGAGCATCCCATGCGCCCGGAACCATTCCACCGCGTCGGCCACCGCCTCGCGCGCCGGGCGCGGGGCATAGCCGAGTTCGCGGCGCGCCTTGTCCGACGAGAAGAACATCTTCTTCTTCGACATCGCCAGCATCTCGCGCGTGACCCGCGGCTCGATGCCGAAGCCGCGCGAGGCCCATTCCGATGCGACCGCGACCGGCCACAGCACCGAGCGCGACAGGCGGATGCGGGGCGGCTTCACCCCGGCGATCCCGCAGACCAGGCCGAACAGGTCGCCCAGCAGCATGTCCTCGCCGCCGAGGATGTAGCGCTCCCCGATCACGCCGCGCTCGAAGGCCAGCGCATGACCTTCGGCGACATCGTCGACATGAACGATGTTCAGCCCGGTATCGACGAAGGCAGGCATCCTGCCCGCCGCGGCATCGGCGATCATCAGCCCGGTGGGCGTCGGCTTGATGTCGCGCGGGCCGACCGGCGTGGACGGGTTGACGATCACCGCGGGCAGGCCGCGTTCATGCACCAGGCGCAGCACCTCCTGCTCGGCGCGGTATTTCGACCGCTTGTAGATGCCGATGATGCCATGCTCATGCACCGGCGTGGCCTCGTCGGCGACGGAGCCGTCGCCGATCAGGCCGAGGGCCGCCACCGACGAGCAATACACGATCCGCTCGACCCCCGCCTCCTGCGCCGCCAGCATCAGCTGCCGCGTGCCCTCGACATTGGCGCGCATCATGCTCGCCGGATCGGGCACCCAGAGACGATAATCGGCGGCCACATGGAACAGGGCGCGGCAGCCTCGCAGCGCATGGGCGAAGCCGTCCGGCCGGGCGAGGTCGCCCTCCACCAGATCGGCCTCGATGCCGTCGAGGTTGCGCCGGTCGCTGCCCTTGCGCACCAGCAGGCGCAGAGGATGGCCGCGTGCCGCCAGCACGCGCGCCACCGCCGAACCGACAAAACCGGTGGCGCCGGTCACCAGGGTTGGGGTCGCGAACCTATCAGCGTCATTCATGCTCAGGCGGCATTCCGTTCAGGGGCGTCTGATCGACTTGCGCGCTGTATAGCCTCGCGATCGTCGCCGGTGTAGAGCCGGCGCCGCTTCACCACGCCTGAGGCGGAGGAGAATCGCGCCGCCGTGAAGACAGCCTCCATCCTGCTTGCCCTGCTCGGCCTGGCGCTGATCACCGGGTTCACCACCTGGCTCGGCGCCGGCGCCGTGACCCGGGCCGTGCTCTCGGTGGGGTTCGGCGGCTTTGCCCTGCTCGTGCTGTGGCAGATCGGCAGCGACGTGGTGCTGGCGCTCGCCTGGCGCATCGGCTGTCCGCGGCCGATGCTCGATATCGGCATGGGCCGCCTGCTGCTGGCCCGCATGGTGCGCGAGGCCGGGACCAGCTGCCTGCCCTTTTCTCAGATCGGCGGAATCCTGATCGGCATGCGCGCCACCTGCTTCGGCTTCGACTCCCGCCGGGCCGTGCCGTGGCCGACCGCGGCGGCGGCCAACATCGTCGACATCACCGCCGAGATCATCGGGCAGGTCGGCTTCGTGCTGCTCGGGCTGGTGTTCCTGATCGACCGCAAGCCCGATACCGCCCTCGCCGGTCCCGTCGGCCTCGGCATGATCCTGGGCATGGCCGCGATTGCCGGCTTCGTCTGGGCGCAGCGCCGCGCCGGCGGCCTGTTCCGGCGCGGCGCCGGCTTCCTCGGCCGGCATCTGACCAGCCAGTTTCTTGGCGGCACCATGCCCGGCGGCCAGTTTCTTGGCGGTGTCGATAGCCTGCAGGAGCGCATCAACGCGTTCTACCGCCGCCCGGGCCGCATCGCCGCCGCCAGCCTGGTGCATCTGGCCGCCTGGGTCGGCAGCGCGGTCTGGGTCTGGCTGGCCTATCATCTGCTCGGCGCGCCGGTCGGTCTCGGCGGCGCGCTGGCCATCGAGGGCGTCGCCAGCGGGATCCTGTCGGTCTCGTTCCTGATGCCGGCGGCCCTGGGGGTCCAGGAAGCCGCCTATGTCGCCCTTGGCAGCCTGTTCGGGCTGGACCCGCATCTCTCGTTCGGTTTGTCCCTGCTCCGGCGCGGACGGGATCTCGCCATCGGGATTCCGACCCTTCTGTTGTGGCAGTGGATGGAGGTGGCGCGGCTGCGGGCACGCAAGGGCGCGGCGCTTGACCCGCTGGGGCCTTAGGCCCCAGACCCCGCTCCATCAAGAGGGGATGTTCCATGTCCGAGGTGGTGTTCGAGCGGCTGGCACTGGTCGGGCTCGGATTGATCGGCAGCTCGGTCGCCCGCCGGGCCATGCAAGGCGGCCTCGCGCGCGAGATCGTGGCCTGCGACCTGTCGCCGGGCGTCTGCGTACGGGCGCGCGACCTGGGGCTGGCCCACCGGGTCGAGACCGATCCGGCGGCCGCTGTGCAAGGCGCCGACGCGGTGCTGCTGTGCGTGCCGGTCGGAGCCCTCGGCTCCGTCGCGGCAGCCATCATGCCGCATCTGCAACCCGGCGCAATCCTCAGCGACGTCGGCTCCACCAAGCAGTCCATGCTGCGCGAGATTTTGCCGATCCTCCGCCACGACGTCGCGCTGGTGCCCGGCCACCCCCTGGCGGGAACCGAATATTCCGGGCCCGACGCCGGCTTCTCCACCCTGTTCGAAGGCCGCTGGTGCCTGCTGACGCCACCGGACGGCACGCCCGCCGAGGCCGTCGCACGGATCGAGCGGTTCTGGGCGCGGTGCGGCGCCATGACCCGGATCATGGACCCCGCCCATCACGACCGGGTGCTGGCCATCGTCAGCCATCTGCCGCATCTGCTCGCCTTCACCATCTGCGGCACCGCCGACGACCTCGCCGACGAGACACGCGGCGAGGTGCTTGAATTCGCGGCCTCCGGCTTTCGCGACTTCACCCGCATCGCCGCTTCCGACCCGGTGATGTGGCGCGACATCTTCCTCAACAACCGCGAGGCCCTGCTCGAGATGCTGGCCCGGTTCATGGAGGACGCCCAGGCGATGGCGCGCGCGATACGATGGGGCGACGACAGCTTCATCGTCGACCGGATCGAACGCGGCCGCGCCATCCGCCGCAGCCTGATCGAGCTTAACCAGGCCTGATCGACCGGCGTGATCGAACTCGACCGGAGCCGCGGCGCCTAGCCGCGGTCTCCCGCAAGCTGCTTGCGCCGCACGCCACCCATGCGCTCGATCATCCATCCGGGATATTCGGGCGGCAGCCGGCTCGCCGCGTCGAGCGTCGCGAGTTCGCCCGCCTCCAGCC
>CAXTCT010000295.1:0-3350 GCA_964242565.1 uncultured Acetobacteraceae bacterium
CAGCGCGCTCATTGCGGCCGCACCTGCGAGGCCGGCACCGGCACGCTTGAACAGGGAACGGCGCTCGAGGCCGGATCCGGCAACCGCGGCTTGTGTATCTTCCTGGATGAATTCAGTCGGCGACATGGATCAGCGCTCCGGATTGGTTGCCTGTATTACGAACCGCAACGTAGGGCTGGATGCAACGGGAGATGCGGTTTCTCGAGATCTCCGATCACCTGAGCGTGTGCGGCCTGGCACCATCCGTGACCATGAGCCGGGCCGGAAAGGCTTGCGCCGACAGCCGGTTACCTCCCGCTTCGCTCCCGGCGCGGATTATAATCCGGTTAAGCAACAAAACATCGTTACCGATCCAGAAGGTCCGCGTACAAGGGCGCCAGCGTCTCGGCCATGCGCGCCGGGCTGACGCGGTTGCGCATCCCGGGCATGCAGCCGGGCAGCCCCTCCCGCAACGCCCGGCGCACCAGATCCTGGAATGCCCTCGGCGTGTCGGCGACATAAACTCCCTGGCCCAGCGCGTCCCGCACCAGAGGGCCATAGCCCTCGATCGCGTGTGACGTGGTGATGATGGGGCAAGTGCAAGCCAGCGCATCGGCGGTCTTCAGTTTGGCGCCGGCTCCCACATGAACCGGAATGATGACGCATGATGCGGATGCGAAGAAGGAAGCCTTGTCCGCGTCCGCCACATAGCCCCAGTCGCGTAGCCGGACAGCGTTCACCGACTGGAAATCCTGGTAACGCGGATCGGCGCAGAGTGCCGTGCCAAGGGAGCCGGCCACCCAGATCTGCTCGTCCTGAGCCAGAAATCCCAGGCTGTTCGGAAAACTGGTGAAGAAACCCTCGACATTCGGCCAGTAGGCGCTGCCCATCAGGGCGGCATACCGGCAACGGCTGTCCCTTGCCGCACGGCTGAACATCCCATGCAGCGGCGGATGGCCCCATGCCAGATCGGAGACCGGCGGCACATAGGCAACCTCGCGTCCGCTGTCGGCGGCGATCAGGACGCCTTCCACGTCCGAGATGGACAAGGTGAGGTCGGCCATTTGTGCGAACTCCCGCTCCAGCAGCCGGGTTGCTTCCACGAGCCGGTCCGCCCCCGGGCGTTTCAAGCCGAGATTGAACAAGGGCGGCCGGGCGCTCCACTCGATATTCTGGCTGGAATAGACGATCTTCGGGCGGTCGATCGAAAGCAGGGCCTGCTGCAGCACCAGCCAGCTCCATGGATGCTCGACATGGACGACATCCGGCCGCAGCCGCGTCAGCAGGGTCCGGAGGTGACCGACGATGCCAGGATCCTTTGCCGCGAACCGGGCCATGTGCAGATCGGCGAAAAGCATGTCGTCCAGCGCCGGCCGGGAGACGGCCCGGTCGCTGATGACGATATCGAGGGGACCCCATTCCTCCGGAGGAAAGAAGTCCGCATGATAAAGTCCGACCGCGTCGACCTGCCACTCGGCATGGCGCAGGGCCTGGATAATGCTTGCAGCCCGCACCTGCCCGCCATGGCGCGGAAGGGTGACTGGGAATGGCGTGAGCATCATGCAACGGGGCATGATCGACCCTTCATGGTCTGGACCGTGGGCGTGGTCTCCGTGCGGGCGATCATGCGTATGGCGTCGGCGAACGCTTCGTAGGCGGGTCCGCGATAGCGTGCGGCGGCCTCGCGCAATTCATCAAGCCGCGCGTCATCGCCGATCAGGCCGCGCATCTCCTCGAGCCATGCCATGAAATCCAGAGGATCATGCGCCGGCATCAAGCCCTCCGTGGCCTCGACAAGGGCGGGGCAGTCGGCAATCACGACCGGCGTGCCGAAGGAAAGGCTTTCGGCCGCGGCCAGGCCGTAGCCCTCGGACAAGGAAGGAAACAGGGTGAAGCGGGCGTTGCGATAGATCCAGATCAGTTCCGCGTCGCTCGCCTGGTCCAGCACCAGCAGATGGCTGCGGAGACGATAATTGCGCTCGACCAGCAGGCGTACCGTCTCCGTCCCCCAGCCCCACTTGCCGACGAACACGAGGACAGGCAGCTTCTCGGGGCTGAATTCCAGGCGGAGACGATCCCAGAGCTGCAACAGAAGCTGGTGGTTCTTGCGTGTCTCGATGGTCGAGCAGAACATCACAAAGCGGCGTCCAACCAGCCTCGCCACCGGAACCTCGCCGATCTCGTCGACGCGCTCGAGCAGGAAGTTCGGCAGGTGGGCATAGCTCATCGACGGCGACAATCCGTTCGGCTCCGCGATATATTTGGTGTATTCCTCGGCGCTGAATTTGGAAATCGCCAGCAGATGCGTCGCGCTATGCCCGATCTCGACCCAGTGACGGTGATAGATGTGCGGAGCACCCGGGGTCGAGAAAGGGATCTGCATGGCGATGACATCGAAGATCACCGAAACAAAACGCACGCCGTCGTACCGGCAGATGCGGTGCAGGTAGGCGTAGTCCAGATAGTCCCATGAGTTGCCCATGGACAGGAGCATGCAGCCACGGCTGAACCGTACCAGGCCCGGCGGCGCCTCCGGCTCGTCCGGAGCCTCCTGCGTCGCCCGGACGGCATGATCCTGTAATGAGGCCTCCGCTGTCGGCTGCCGCATGGGGACCCAAGCTGGCGCAGGCTCCGCATCGGGCACGATGGTCGCCGCGCGGGGCGCTGCGGCCGGTGCGGCCACGGGCATTGGCAGGACCGGATCGGCGCGTATCAGATGCTTTCCGGCCTCGATCGCCTTCTGGAACCGGGACGTCACGCCGTAGACCACGGAATGACCGCCCCGAAAGGTGTGAAGGCCGAGGCGGCGCACGGTGCGGGTGGCAACCCGGCGTCCGACATGCTGATGCGGCGTCACGGGAAGCAGGCGGACGGCATAATGGACCAGGATGTGATCGAATTCGCGCGCCGCCAGCCTCGATGCGGTGCGGGTCCGGCGGAGCAGGAGACGGCCGATGGGCAGGCTGGCCAATTTCGGGTCGGGCGCCGCCGGTGCGGCTTGCTGTTCCGGTTGGCCATCCGCTTCGGGATCCGGCACGGGGTCCGGGGCCTGCGCCAAGGCCAGGGGGAGGTCCTCGGATTCGACCTCGTCTTGCCAATGGATCGGCGGGGCCACAGCCACCTGCTCATAGCGATGGAACAGGATGCGGCGCAGCAATCCAGCCTCCTCGCGTGTGAGATCGCGAAAACCTCCAAGCTCGCCGTCGAAGCGGACGAAGCGGAGATCGAGCGTCGGATCGCGCGCCAGGAACTCCGCGACATAATGCTCGGTCCGGACCAGGCCGACAGGCGTTCCAAGGCCGAAATGGATGATAAGGGACGCATCATAGTAGATCCGCCTGCCTTTCGTCGGCACCGGCGCCGGCGCGCCG
>CAXTCT010000296.1:0-3346 GCA_964242565.1 uncultured Acetobacteraceae bacterium
CCAGCGATACAGCCAGGTCTCCGACAGCGTCGCGGTGTCGCTGGCCAGGACGCCGTGCAGCTCCACTGCATTGGCGCCGCCCGGGTCGAGCTGGAAGATGATGCGCCAGCCCTGTATCTCGGGGTTGGGCTCGACCACGACATTCTTCACGATCCCGGCCGAGACGCCGATATCGGCATGCAGCCTCGCGTCCTGCGGCAGCGCCTTGAGGGCGTCGCCGGTGAAATCGATCATGACGACGCGGCCCTTATGGTCGTCGGCACCCCCGATCCGGGTCTGGGCCACGCGGGCGAACTTGCTCGGGAATGGATTGTCCCAACCCCAATGCATCCGGTACGTGTAGGCATATTCGCCGCCGGCCTTGAGGGGGTCCTTGGGGCGCCAGAAGCTGACGATATTGTCGTTGACCTCGTTGGGCGTCGGCAGCTCGACCAGGTCGATCGCCCCCTCGCCCCAGTCGCCGATCGGCTCGATCCACAGGCTCGGCCGCTTTTCATACATCAGCGCGAGATCCTCGAAATCGGCGAAGGACCGCTTGCGCTGCATCAGCCCGAAGCCGTGCGTGCCGTTGTCGCCCAGGGCGGAGAATTGCAAATCGACCGGATTGACCAGGGGCCGCCATAGCTGTTCGCCGCGTCCGGTCCATACCGAAAGCCCCTCGCTGTCATGGGCCGCCGGACGCCAGTCATCGACCCGGCTGCGGTCGTTGGCATCGAAATAGAACATGCCGGTCAGCGGGGCGATTCCGGCCTCGCCCAGGTCGCGCCGGGGATAGAGCACGGATTCCGTATCGAAGATCGTGCTCTCGCCCGGCCGGATGGTGAAGCGGAAGGCGCCGGTGACGCTGGGACTGTCGAGCAGCGCATGCACCACGATCGAGTGGCTGCCGGGCTGCGGGCGCTCCAGCCAGAAGGCGGTGAAGAGCGGAAATTCCTCGCCCTTGGCGCTGCCGGTGCCACTGGCGAAACCACGCGCGGAAAGCCCGTAATTCTGTCCCCTGGCGACGGCGCGGAAATACGAGGCACCTTGGAAGACGCAAAGCTCGTCGTAGTAATCGGGCCGGTTCAAGGGGGTGTGGATGCGGAAGCCGGCGAAGCCGAGATCGTCGGTCACACGCAGGCTCTGGTCCTCGTAGCTGAACAGGTCCGGGTCATAGCCGACACGCTCGGCGCGGCCCGCGGCGACCTCGAAGATATCGATCCTCGGCCGGTACAGGAACCCGCGCGGCAGCAGCTCGACCTGGAAGCCGAGATTCTGGCCGCGCCACAGCGCGCGGTCCTTCTGGAAGCGGATGCCGCGATACTGGTCGAAATCGAGCTTGTCGATGGCCTTGGGCAGACGCGTGTCGGGGGCCTGGTAGGGATGCCGGGCAAGGCCCTGGGCAAGCCGGCGCACGGTGGCGCCGTCGAACGGCCCCGCCGCCGGACGAAGATCCCCGCCGGCCGGATCGGCGGCCCTCGCCGGGCGTGACCCGAGCCATGTGGCCATGGCGGTCCCGGCCATTGCCTGGACCAGTCCACGTCGCTGCAAGACAGGCTGCAAGATGTCCCCCTTCGCTGCGGAAATTCCGCCCCGCAGCAATCATGGCACAGGGTTACGGCAATTTCGCGGCGGGATGCCGGTCCGGCCGTCCCGGTGCGGGACGAATCCGGTATCACCCGGCGTAGCTGGCCAGTTCGATCAGGTTGCCGTCGGGGTCGTGACAATAGACCGAGTTCGTCGGGCCCAGCGCCCCCAGCCGCGCGACCGGACCCTCGACGATGGCGACGCCGCATTGCTGGAGATGCTCGACGATGTCCTCGCTCTGCATCGCCGCCACGAAGCAGAGATCCTGGCATCCCGGGATGGCGTCGTCGGCGGTTTCCCATCCCTCGTTGCCATAGGAACGAAGGTTGATCTTCTGGCCGCCGAAGCGAAGCGCGCTGCGCCTGTTGCGGCCATATTCCTCGCGCTCCATGCCCAGCACGCGCTGGTACCATGACGACGTCACCTCGAGGTCGCGGCAGGTGATGACGATGTGATCGAGCCGGTCGACGGTGAAGCGCATCGTCAGGTCAGGCCGTCATAGAAATCATGGCCCTTGTCGTCCATGACGATGAAGGCCGGGAAATCCTCCACCTCGATGCGCCAGACCGCCTCCATGCCGAGCTCGGGATATTCCAGCGGCTCGACGCGGCGGATGCAATCCCGCGCCAGCCTTGCCGCCGCTCCGCCGACCGAGCCGAGATAGAAGCCGCCGTAGGTCTGGCAGGCGTCGCGCACGGCGCGCGAGCGGTTGCCCTTGGCCAGCATCACGAACGAGCCGCCGGCCTGCTGCAGGGCGGCCACGTAGCTGTCCATCCGTCCCGCCGTGGTCGGGCCGAACGAGCCGGTCGGCATCCCCTCGGGGGTCTTCGACGGCCCGGCATAATAGACCGGGTGGTTCCTGAGATAGTCCGGCAGGCCCTCGCCGCGGTCCAGCCGCTCCTTGAACCGGGCATGGGCGATGTCGCGCGCGACGATCACGGTGCCGGTCAGGGACAGCCGCGTCTTGATCGGATAACGCGAAAGCTGCGCCCGGATCTGGTCCATCGGCCGGTTCAGGTCGACCGGCACCACCTCGTCGCTCAGGCTTTCGCCGGTGGGTTCGGGCAGGAAGCGCGCGGGGTCGGTCTCGAGCTGCTCGAGGAAGATGCCGTCGGGGGTGATCTTGGCCTTGATCTGCCGGTCCGCCGAGCAGGACACGCCGATCCCCACCGGCAGGCTGGCGCCATGGCGGGGCAGCCGCACCACCCGCACGTCATGGCAGAAATACTTGCCGCCGAACTGCGCGCCGATGCCGAGCGACTGGGTCAGCTTGTGGATTTCGGCTTCCAGCTCGATGTCGCGGAAGGCGTGGCCGGCCTTGCTGCCGGCGGTGGGCAGCCCGTCGAGCCATTTGGTCGAGGCCAGCTTGACCGTCTTGAGCGTCAGCTCGGCCGAGGTGCCGCCGATCGCGATCGCCAGATGGTAGGGCGGACAGGCCGAGGTGCCGAGCGTGCGGATCCTGGTGCCGAGCCACTCCAGCAGCTTGGCGGGCGACGCCAGCAGCGCGCGGGTCTCCTGGAACAGGAAGGTCTTGTTGGCCGAACCGCCGCCCTTGGCGATGAACATCAGATGCAGCTCGTCGGCATGATGCTCTCCCGGTGCCGCCGCGATGTCGAACTGCACCGGCAGGTTGTTGCCGGTGTTGACCTCGTCGAACATCGTCAGCGGCGCCATCTGCGAGTAGCGCAGGTTGGTCTCGGTGTAGGTGCGGTGGACGCCGTAGGACAGCGCCTCCTCCTCGTCGCCCTCGACCCAGACACGCTGGCCCTTCTTGCCGAAC
>CAXTCT010000297.1:0-3346 GCA_964242565.1 uncultured Acetobacteraceae bacterium
TGGGCTTGAAGGACGCGGTACGCGGCCAGCCCAGCCTGTGGTTCGGCTGGTCGGGCCAGACCAGCGCAGGAACCGCGGCCGATCCGACGCCCAAGATCACCCGGGGCAGCGCGGTCCGGGGCGGGGGCAGCTTCGCCACCATCGACCTCACGCCGGCGCAGCATCGTGGCTTCTACGAGGGCTTCTCCAACCGCATCCTGTGGCCGCTGTTCCATTACCGGATGGGTCTGGTCGAATATAGCCGCGACGACCTGGAAAGCTACCTCGCGGTCAACGACCTGTTCGCGCGTTGTCTCGCCCCCCTGCTCAAGCCGGACGACGTGATCTGGGTTCAGGATTATCATCTGATCCCGATGGGTGCGGCCCTGCGCAAGCTTGGCGTGACCGCGCGTATCGGTTTTTTCCTGCACACGCCGTTTCCGCCCCTGGCCCTGTTCGGCGCGCTGCCGGGTGCGGCGCAGCTGATCCGCTCGATGGCGGCCTACGACCTCGTCGGCTTGCAGACCGAGGAGGATCGCAAGCATCTGGTGCAGTCGCTGCAGGCCGAGAATGTCACCGCCGTGACCGGCGCCTTCCCGATCGGCATCGACCCGGACGAATTCGCGCGCCAGGCGGTCAAGGCGGCCAAGGGTCCCGAGCTGGTCCGCCTGCGCGAGAGCCTGGCCGGGCGGGCGCTGATCCTCGGCGTGGACCGGCTCGATTATTCCAAGGGCCTGCCGCAGCGCTTCCAGGGTTACGAGCTGCTGCTGCACCGTTTCCCCGAGCATCGCCAGAAGGTGACCTTCCTGCAGGTGGCGCCGGTCTCGCGCGGCGACGTCGCCGAATACAAGGCGTTGCGCCGTCGCCTCGACGAGCAGGCCGGGCGGATCAACGGTTCCTGGGCCGATTTCGACTGGATGCCGATACGCTACATCACCCGCGCCATCCCGCGCGCGACCCTGGCCGGTTTCCACCGCTTCGCCCGCGTGGCGCTGGTGACGCCGTTGCGCGACGGCATGAACCTGGTTGCCAAGGAGTATGTCGCCGCCCAGGACGCCGCCGACCCCGGCGTGCTGGTGCTGTCGCGCTTCGCCGGCGCGGCACCCGAGCTGGCCGAGGCGGTCCAGGTCAATCCCTACGATCCCGACGAGATCGCCGAGGGGCTGCACCAGGCGCTCTGCATGGCCGAAGCCGAGCGGCGTTCGCGCTGGAAGGCGCTTGACGCCGCCGTGCATCAGGTCACCGCCGCGAGCTGGGCCCGCGATTTCCTGTCCGTGCTCAACCAGCAGCACGGGCATGGCGCCTGAACGGCGTGCCGGCGCCATCGCGGCGCTGGCCGGCGCCGTGGCCTTGTCGGTCGCCTGGTTCGCGGAGCATCGGCTGCGGATGGCGCCTTGTGCGCTTTGCCTGCTGGAACGCTGGCCCTATCGCGCTCTGCTCGCGGTCGGGCTCGCGGCTTGGCTGCTGCCGTCGCGGGGCGCGCGTCCGGTCCTGCTGCTGGGCGGCCTCGCCATCGTCGCGTCGGTTGGGCTGTCGCTGACCCATGTCGGTGTCGAGCAGCATTGGTGGCCAGACCCGCTGCCGGAATGTGTGGCGCCGCATTTCCAAGGCGGCAGTTTTTCCCAGCGCCTCGCCTCGATGCCGCTGCGTCCGGCCAAACCCTGCGATACGCCGAACCGATTATTCACCTTCCTGCCGTTGTCGATGGCTTCGCTCGACCTGATCTATGCTGTCCTGGCGTCGGTCCTGCTCGCCCTCGTCTGGAGCCGACGGAGAATGCAATGAGCCGGACCAGCCAATCCCAGACTACTCAGCCCCAGACTACCCAGCCCCAGACCACCCAACCCGGGGAGCCCGATCAGGCAACCCGCATCAGCCGGATGATCCGTGTCGATCATGCCGGCGAATACGGCGCCGAACGGATCTATGCGGGGCAGCTCGCCTTGCTCGGACGCGGCGAGAAGGGCGACCTGCTGCGGCACATGATGGCGCAGGAAACCAATCACAAGACGGTCTTCTCCGGCCTGATCGCCAGACGCAGGGTTCGACCCACCATGCTGCTGCCGGTCTGGCACGTGGCCGGCTTCGCGCTGGGCGCGCTCTCTGCCGCGATGGGCGAGCGGGCGGCGATGGCATGCACGGTCGCCGTCGAGGAAGCCATCGACGAGCATTATGCCGCACAGGCCGCGAGCCTCGGTGAGGAGGAAAGCGAGTTGCGCGGCACCATCGAGGCCTTCCGCCTCGAAGAGCTTGAGCATCGCGACATCGGTCTGGCCCACGAAGCCGAACTGGCCCCCGCCTACCGGGTGATGGCACGCGTGATCAAGACCGGCTGCAGGGTGGCCATTGCCGCAAGCGAGATCCTCTAGCCCGGCTTCAGCCTCGTGTCCGGAGAAGCCGGCTTTCCCTCATGGCCGCCGCCCGCGGCCACGCCCGTAGAACAGGCTGATGATGAGCAGCACCAGGAACACGAAGAACAGGATCTTGGCGACGCCGGCGAAGGCGGCGGCAAAGCCGCCAAAGCCGAGCGCGCCGCAGATCAGGGCGACGACGAGGAGAACAAGGGTCCAGTGAAGCAGTTCCATGGCATCGTCTCCGCCTGACGCGTGGGATCAGGGATGCAGTTCCCGGCCATGATAGCGCGGCGGCGGCGGACGACGGTAACGCGGCGGATGATGCCAGTGGTGGAAATGCCTCGGCGGCGGTCGGCCATAGCCCAGGACCGGCTGAGCCCGTGTCGAGGCGGGCAGGCTGGCGGCGATCAGTCCGCATGCCAGGATCAAGGCGGAAAAGAGATGTCGCATGAGGCTCCTCGATGGGTTTCAGGATCCGAAGTGATGGAACGTCACAGAGACCGGATTGTTGCCGATGCCGATCATCAAGGCGCTGTCGGCAAAGGCCGGAGGCCCCAGTCCCAACGCGGGGTCGCGTGAGAAACCCAGATCCTCCGTCGGTATGCCCAGGAAGTTGCGCCTCAGCCTTCCGCTGTCATCCTCGTCCTGATACGCCGCCACCGCATATTGCCCCGGTGCGACGCCGGGGATCATGGTCCTGATCTCGCCCGGGCGGGCCGGGAGGACGGCATGATAGGCGCAGGCCAGGGAAAGAAACTCGGCCTGGCGGCAGATCCCGATGCGGATGTGCCCGCGATCGTTGCGGATGCCGTGTATCGTGATCTCCAGGGTCGCGGCATGGGCCAGACCGGCCGGCAGCGCGCTTGCGAGCAGGGCGATCAGCAGGCGGGCTTTCATTGCATCGGATAGGCGCGGCCACGCCAGGTGGCCGGGCGTCCGCGAGCGGCCCGGATCAGGGCGGTCCATTGCAGCAGAAGCATCAGCGCCACCCCCAGCGGGCTCAGCAGCACGCC
>CAXTCT010000298.1:0-3331 GCA_964242565.1 uncultured Acetobacteraceae bacterium
ATCGGAGCAGGCGCTGACCCTGGACGAACGCGGCTCGGCCATCGTGCCGGTGATCGGGCTCGACGAGTTCCGCGAGATCATCGATATCCGCTGCGACCTGGAAGGACGCGCCGCCGCCCGTGCCGCGACCCGGGCGGGGCCGCGCGAGATCGAGCAGATCGTGGCCCTGGTGCGGGCCTGTCATCTGGCGGTGGAGGCGAATGACCGTCCGACCATCCTCAGCCGCAATGCCGAACTGCATCGCGCCGTCTGCCGCATCGCCCACGCCCCGCTGATCCTGCGCATCCTCGAGGGCATCTGGATGCGGATCGGGCCGGTCTATGCGCTCAAGCTGGAAGCGGCCTCGACACCGGCTCCGGCCGATATCCATCCCTATGACCAGCTTGTCGCGGCCCTCCTGCGTCACGATGCCGAAGCCGCCCGCGCGGCGGCGGTCGCCGACGTGCGGGCGAGCTCGGACTGGCTCGAGCAATCCCTGATCAGCGCCGCCGGCTGAGGGACCGGCTCTAGCCGGGAGCCGGCTGCGCCTTGGGCTCGGCCGGGCGGACCGGCACCAGTTTCAGCCCCGGCACCTCGATGTCGATCTCCAGCGTGGAAACCGAGGCGCCGCGATCCACCTTCACCTGGACCTTGTCGCGGTCGATCGTCACGTGCTTGGCGATCACCGCCAGGATCTCCTCGCGCAGCTTGGCGATCAGCTCGGACTGGCCGCCCTCGCCGTTGCTGCGCTCGTGGGCCAGCAGGATCTGCAACCGGTCGCGCGCGACCGGGGCCGACGTCTTGTTGCGGTTTAAGAAGCCGAGGAGATTCATGCCGCCCTCCACTTGAACCACTTGGCAAGCAGGCCCTTGCGATCGGTCGGCACGCTCATCTCCAGCGTCTCGCCCTGAAGCCGGCGCACGGCATCCATATAGGCACGCGCGGGCGCGCTTTCAGGGTTGGCGAGCGTCACCGGGGAGCCGAGGTTGGAAGCCCGCAGCACTTCCTCGCTTTCGGGGATGATGCCGAGCAGCGGGATCGACAGGATTTCCAGCACGTCCTCGGTGCGAAGCATCTCGCCGCGTGCGGCGCGCACCGGATCATAGCGCGTCAACAGCAGATGCTTGTCCAGCTTCTGGCCGTTCTTGGCCTTCAGCGTGGTGCTGTCGAGCATGCCGATGATACGGTCGCTGTCCCGCACCGAGGACACTTCCGGGTTGGTCACCACCACTGCCTCGTCGGCGTGGTACATCGCGAGCTGGGCGCCCTTCTCGATGCCGGCGGGACTGTCGCAGACCACCCAGTCGAACCGCTCCCGCAACTCGCCGATCACGCGCTCGACGCCGTCCGGGGTGAGGGCGTCCTTGTCGCGGGTTTGCGAGGCGGGAAGGATGAACAGGCTTTCGCAGCGCTTGTCGCGGATCAGCGCCTGCGACAGCTTGGCGTCGCCCTGGACCACGTTGATCAGGTCGAACACGACGCGCCGCTCGGCTCCCATCACCAGGTCGAGGTTGCGCAGGCCGACGTCGAAATCGACGACGACGACATTCTTGCCGCCGAGTGCGAGAGCCGCCCCGATCGCCGCCGTGGACGTCGTTTTGCCGACACCACCCTTGCCCGATGTGACGACCAGAACCTTGGCCATGGAGTCTCCTATCCTAGTTCAATCGAGCGCCAGCAGGACGAGGGTCTCGTCCTCGAGCCTGGCCTGCGTGCTGCGTCCGATCAGCGTCGGCGGCATGTCGTCGGCCATCATGTAGTAGCCGTCGATCGCGATCAGCTCGGCATTCATCCGGCGGCACAGGATGCGTGCCTCGCGGTTGCCGCCAAGGCCCGCGACCGCGCGCCCGCGCAAGGTCCCGTAGATGTGGATCGAGCCGCCCGCGGCGATATCGGCCCCGGAGGCCACCGAGCCGATCACGGTCACGTCGCCTTCGGCGAAGACGATCGACTGGCCGGAGCGTACCGGCTCCTCGATCAGCAGGGAGGGGACGGCGATGCTCGCCCCCGCGCTTCCTGGCGCGCCGGGCGCGGGCCCATGCGCGGTCTCGGGCACATCCAGCGCGCCGATCGCGCGGCCGCCCTCGAAACCGATCGGCCAGTCCCAGCCGGCCAGCGCGCCCCATGACCGGTCGGCGCCCTCGATGGAGATGATCCGCACGCCGCGTGCCTTGAGCTCGTCGAGCAAAGCATCCAGCCCTTCATCCCCTGGATCGAGCAGCCCGAGATCGAGCACCACCGGGCGACCGGCAAAGAAGCTGGCCGACTTGGCCAGTTGCGCATCCAGCCCCTGCAGCCAGCTCGCCAGCGGCGGCTCGGGCGAAAGCACGAGCGCCATGAAGGAGCGGCCGCGCACGCGGATCTGGGCAAGCGCGGTCGAGGGGAGATTCGTATCGGTCACGTATTGCGACTATCCGTGGGTGGCCATGTGGTCAATATCGAAACGAGCGGCGCCGCCATCCATGCCTCCGGAGTATCCTTTAATAAGACGCACCGAGACACCTTAATAAACCCGGCTTCGGAGTTGGCGGGAGCAGCCGGGATGAAATAACTTCCCACGGATGCGTATCCTGCACCATCTCCCGCTTTCGCCCTTCTCGCGCAAGGTCCGCCTCGTGCTGAACGAGAAGCGCCTGCCGTTCGAGCTCAAGGTCGAGAAGCTGGCGGAGCGCCGTCCGGAGTATCTGGCGCTCAATCCGGCCAACACGGTGCCGATGCTGGTCGAGGAGAACGGGCTGTCGATCCCCGATTCCGGCGTGATCTGCGAATATCTCGAGGAAGCCTATCCCGACACGCCCCTGCTGGGACGCACGCTGGCCGAACGGGTGGAGGTGCGCCGGCTGGTGGCCTGGTTCGACGGCAAGTTCGGGACGGAGGTGACCCGCAACCTGCTGCACGAAAAGATCACCAAGCGCCTGGTCGGACGCGGCAATCCCGACGCCACGGCGCTGCGCGCCGGCTATGCCAACATCGCGGGCCATCTCGACTATATCGGCTGGCTGGCCGAGACGCGTAAATGGCTGGCCGGCCCGAGCCTGTCGCTGGCCGATTTCGCGGCCGCGGCCCATCTCTCGTCGCTGGATTATATCGGCGACATCGACTGGGCCCTTTCGCCGACCACGCGGGACTGGTACGCCCGTATAAAATCGCGTCCGAGCTTCCGGGCCATTCTCAACGACCGGGTGACCGGCGTCACGCCGCCGGCCCATTATGCCGACCTCGATTTCTGAACCCGCCATCCGCGGCGACGAGGCGGGCACGCTGCTGATCCTCGGGCTCGGCTATGCCGCGGGCGCCCTGGCACGGCTCGCCGTGGCGGCCGGCTGGCGGGTGTTCGGCACCACCGGGCAGC
>CAXTCT010000299.1:0-3302 GCA_964242565.1 uncultured Acetobacteraceae bacterium
GCCGCCGAGCAGGTCGGGGCGGGTCTGTCCGAACTCGCCGGCGGAGTCGCGAATTTCCGGCAGCAGGCCGGCCGGCACGTCGAACAGCCGTAGCAGATCATGGTCCCAGGTGCCGCTGCGTATATCGCAGAGCAGGGTGCGGGACGCATTGGTGGCATCGATGGCATGCACGGCACCACCGGTCAGGCGCCAGAGCAGGAAGCTGTCCACGGTGCCGAAAGCGAGCTTGCCGGCGACGGCCTGCGCACGCGCCCCAGGCACCTGGTCGAGTATCCAGCCGATCTTGGTGGCCGAGAAATAAGGGTCGAGGCGCAACCCGGTGCGCTCGGCGACCAGGGCGGCATGGCCTCCGGCCTCCAGGGCTTCGCAGCGGTCGGCGGTGCGCCGGTCCTGCCAGACGATCGCATTGAAGACCGGACGCCCGCTGGCACGGTCCCAGATCAGCGTGGTCTCGCGCTGATTGGCGATCCCGAGGGCGGCGATGTCGCTTGCCTGCAGCCCGGCTTCCCGCATGGCGCTGCGCGCGGTGCCGAGCGCGGTCGCCCAGAGGGTTTCCGGATCATGCTCCACCCAGCCGGGACTGGGATAGATCTGCGGAAACTCCTCCTGGGCGCTCGCGATCGGGTTGAGAGCCGCATCGAAGACGATCGAGCGGGTGGAGGTGGTGCCTTGGTCGATGACCAGGATATGCGAGGCCATGGCTTGCTCCTGCGTAGGCGGCCAAGGCCTTTGCCCTTGAACCCGCCGGGGCCTCGGACCCCGGACCCCGCTGGCTAGTGGATTCCGGAGGCGACGCTACGACTTGCGCGTCTCCGGCGCGTTCCAGCTCTTGACAAGTTCGTCATAATCGACGGTCTGGCCCGGAGGCTTCTCGTTGGCCAGCTTGCGCTGGGGGGCGAGATGCCCGTCGGTCTCGGCTTTCTTGTACCAATATTCCGCATCCCTGGCCTTGTTCATGATCGGGCCGCGATTTCCCTGGACGCCGGAACGCTGGATCCGGGACATGATCGCGTCCTGGTCATGCGCGAGGCCGTCCATCGCCTGTTGCGGCGTTACCGTTCCGGCGATGGCGTTGCTGACATTCTGCCACCAGACCTGCGCCATCTTGCCGTAGTCCGGAACATTGACGCCGGTGGGAGTCCATTGCTTGCGGGCCGGGCTGCGATAGAACTCGACCAGGCCGCCAAGCTTCGGGGCGAGGTCGGTCATCGCCTGGCTGCGGATGTCGCTTTCCCGGATCAGATGCTGGCTGAGCAGCGACTTCTTGAGCGACACGGTCTTGCAGCCGGTGAACTGGGCGTAAAGCCAGCCCGCCTTGACCCGCTCCAGCGGGGCGTATTTCAGCATCGTCCAGCAGCCCTGGTCCTGGTAGCCGAGCTTCATGCCCTCCTTCCAATAGGCGCCGTGCGGACTCGGCGCCATGCGCCATTTCGGCGTTCCATCCGCGTTCATCACCTGCGAGCCCGGCTTGGTCATGGATTCCGAGAAGGTGGTGTACCAGAAGATCTGCTGGGCGATATGTCCCTGTCCCGGCACCGGACCGGCTTCCAGGAAATCCATGCCGGCCGCTTCGGGAGGGGCATATTTCTTGAGCCACTCGACGAATTTGGTCAGCGCGTAGACGGCGGCCGGGCCGTTCGCGTCACCGCCGCGCGTGATCGAGGAGCCGGTCGGATGGCCGTTCTCGTTGCGTATGCCCCATTCGTCGACCGGCAGGCCGTTCGGCAGGCCGCGATCGCCGCTGCCGGCCATCGACAGCCAGGCATCGGTGAAGCGCCACCCCAGGGAAGGGTCCTTCTTGCCATAATCCATGTGGCCATAGACGCGGACGCCGTCGATGTTCTTGACGTCGTTGGTAAAGAACTCGGCGATGTCCTCGTAGGCCGACCAGTTCACCGGGACGCCGAGCTCGTAGCCGTATTTCTGCTTGAACTGCGCGCGCAGTTCCGGACGCTTGAACCAGTCGTACCGGAACCAGTAGAGGTTGGCGAATTGCTGGTCGGGCAGCTGGTACAGCTTGCCGTCGGTGTAGGTCGCAAACGAGAGGCCGATATAATCGTTCAGGTCCTGGGTCGGGTTGGTGACGGCCTTGCCGTCATTGGCCATGAAATCGGTCAGGGAGCCGCCGACGATATCGCTATAGCGCGGGTGCGTGCCGATGAAGTCGCTGTCATTCATCCAGAAGTCGTAGATCGGGTGGCCGGACTGCATCTCGACCTCGATCTTGTCGACCAGCAGGCCCTCGTCCATCAGATCATGGTTGACCTTGATCCCGGTGATCTCGGCGAATGCCTTGGTCAGGGTCTTGGATTCGTACTCGTGAACGTTGAGTATTTCCGAGACCGTGTTCAGCGTCATGCCCGCAAACGGCTTGGCGGCATCGATGAACCATTCCATCTCCGCCATCTGCTGATCCTTGCTCAGCGTGGAGGGCTGGAACTCGCCGTCGATCCATTTCTTGGCGGCATCCTTCTGCCTGTCGGCATTGAAGGCACTCTGCGCGCGCGCGGGTGCCGCCTTGAGCATTGCGGCACTGGCCGCCACCGCGGCGCCGCCCACGACAACTTCACGTCTTTTCATTGAATGATCCTCCCCCTTCGGTGCCGCACGCCGCATGACGTACGATCTCCCGGCTGTTGTTGTACGATATCAGGCGTAGCGGAACATCGCGATGCTGTAGAGCAATGCTCCCACGACAGGATAATAGACATTATCGCCTCCTGTCAGCCGGATCCACAGGATGAAGATAAAGGCCGATCCGATCATCGAGACGAACAGGCGATCGCCGCGCGTGGTCGGGAAGCGCAAGATGCCCCGGCGCGGTATTTCCGGACGGTAGATCGCAAGCACCGACATGATCACCAGGACCATCGCGATGAGGGCGAAGAATAGTGCCGTCTGCCAGGTCCAGGCCATCCAGCCCATGACGATCCGTCCCGCTATACGCGACCAAGGGCGAAGCCCTTGGCGATGTGGTTACGCACGAACCAGATCACGATCCCGCCCGGGATCATGGTGAGCACGCCGGCTGCCGCAAGCAGGCCCCAGTCCATGCCGGCGGCGGAATAGACGCGTGTCATCACCGCGACGATGGGCCGTGCGTTGACAGTGGTCAATGTTGTTGCGAGCAGCGACTCGATCCAGGAAAACATGAAGCAGAAGAAGGCGGCGACGCCGATGCCGTTGGCGATCAGCGGCATGAATATCCTGATGAAGAAGCGCGGGAAGGAATAGCCGTCCAGCGCCGCGGTCTCGTCGATCTCGCGCGGCACGCCGGAGATGAAGCCTTCCAGGATCCACAC
>CAXTCT010000300.1:0-3299 GCA_964242565.1 uncultured Acetobacteraceae bacterium
GCAGCAGGCCGCTCAGCATCAGCAGCATCCCCAGCCCGCCGAGCAGGCCCGCCGAAACCCGGTCGGCCAGGCGGCCGGCCAGCGGCGCCATCAGGCTCACGCCAGCGGGCCAGGGCGTCATCAGCAGCCCGGTCATCACGTCCGAGCGTCCCAGCATGTCCTCGAGAAAAAACGGCAGCGTCGTGAAGGCCAGCATCTGCGCCGTGAACGAGCAGATCGAGGTGCAGATCGACAGCGCGAAGACCGGGATGCGCAGCAGGTCGACCGGCAGCAGCGGCGCCGCGCGCCCGGCCTGGCGCGATACCAGCATCGACCCGCAAATCGCCGCCAGGGCGAGTTCGGCGACGGAAACAAGCCAGCCGCCGGGCCGCTGCAGTCCGGCCACGGCGAGGATCAGGGGCCCGAAGGTCATCGCATTCAACCCCGCGCTGATCCCGTCGAAGCGGCGCCTCGCCTGCGGCGTGGCCGGCAGGTGGCGGGCGCCGAGCGCGATCGCGACGATACCGAGCGGCAGGTTGATCGCGAACAGCCAGGGCCAGGAGGCGACAGCCAGGATCGCCGAGGCCGTCGTCGGGCCGACCGCCGAGGCGACGGCGATGATCATCGCGCTATAGCCGATGCCGCGCCCCAGAAGCCGCTGCGGCCAGATGAACCGCAGCAACGCGCCGCCGACGCACATGATCGCCGACGCCCCGAACCCCTGCAGCACCCGGGCCGCGGTGAGCATCGGCAGCGAAGGGGAAAAGGCGCAACAGGCCGAGGCCAGGGTGAACAGGACCAGGCCGGCTTGGTAGACACGCCGGAAGCCCACGATCTCGGCCAGGGACGCGAGCGGCAGCAGGGTCACCGTGATCGCCAGCTGGTAGGCGTTGATCACCCAGATCGCCCGGGCCGGACTGGCCCCAAGCGTACGGGCGATCGTCGGCAACGCGATATTGGCGATCGAACCGTCCAGCACCGCCATGGCGCTGGCTAGGCCAACCGCCACCAGCGCCCAGCCGCGCTGCGGATTAGCCAGCCCGTCCCGGTCATTCCATTCGGTCAAGTTCATGCCTCTGTTGGCGCGCGACGATTTGGTGCAGGAGACATGCTCAAAGCGAAAGCCATGCCCTCTTGGAACACCTTGCACAAGGCCGAGCGGCCCACATTGCGGCGCCGGAACGTCGCGCTCCCTTCTGGCTGCTCGCCGCGACCACCATGACCGGAACCGCTTCGCTGCACGGCCTCATCCCGGCCCTGCCGGCAATCGCCCTGGCATTCGCGGTGACCCAGCACACCGCGCAATACGCCATCACGCTCTATCTCATCGGCATGGCGCTCGGCCAGCTGGTCTATGGGCCGTTGTCGGACCGCTTCGGCCGCCGGCCGCTGCTGCTCTGCAGTCAGGCCATCTATGTCCTGGGACTGCTGCTGGCCGCGATGGCGCCCCAGATCGGCGTGCTGCTCATCGCGCGCGTGCTGCAGTCGCTCGGCAGTGCCGGTGCGCTGGTGCTCGGCCGCGTCATGGTGCGCGACATCTCCGGCAGCGGCAACGCCGCGCGTCAGCTCGCGACCCTCGGCCTGGTCATGGCGCTGACGCCGGCTATCGCACCGGTGCTGGGCGGCCTGGTGAGCGTCTGGCTTGGCTGGCGGGCGATCTTCCTGCTGATGGCGCTGATCGTCTGCGGCCTGTCGTTGCTGGTCGTGCAACGGCTTCCGGAAACCAATCCCATCCTGATCCCGCTGCCCGGTGTCGGGGCCGTCCTGATGGCATACGTGGCGCTCTGGCGTTCGCCGGAGTTCCGCCGCTTCACGATCGCCGGCGCCTGCTCGGCGACGAGCCTGTACGGCTTTCTCGCCGCCGCACCCTTCCTGCTGACGCGCTCGCTGCATCAGCCGCCGGCGTCCGTCGGCTTCTATTGCCTTCTGACGGTGGCCGGCTTGATGGCCGGAACCGTGATCGCGCGCCAGATCGCGCCGCGCGTCTCGATCGTCAAAGCCGCGAAGCTGGGCAACGGGATTTGCCTGGCCGCCGCCGTCCTGCTGGTTCTGGTCTGCTTGACCGGCGCGCTGAGCCTGGCGGCGTTGATGACGTTGCTGGTCGGCTATGCGCTGGGCATCGGCATCACAAGCCCGAACTGCGCGGCCGGCCTGATGAACGCGCATCCCGAACGCGCCGGCACGGCCTCCAGCCTCTACGGCTTCCTGCAGATGGTGTGTGGCGCGGCCTTCACCTTGTTTGTTTCCGCCGATTACGCGGCGCCAGGCTTTCCGGTGGCGCTCTCGCTGCTGGTTGCCTCGGGCTGCGCCGCGATCTCGCTTGCGAAGTTGCGGGCGGCTCCTTCGATACGGGCCTGAGCGTAACGAAGCAGCCGATTCAGCGCGGGACGCGCCTGCCGGTCAGCGCAGCGCCAGCCAGATGGCGCCGGAAAGGCAGATCTCAACGGCGAACGCGGCGCAATGGATCGCGATGGAGCCCAGATCACGCGTGTGCAGCGTGGGGGCCTTGATGTTGGTTGACATGATGGGTCCAGTTTGGAAACCGGGACGGGTCTTTCCGTCCAGCGGGGGCGGAGATCTAATGACCGGCAACCGCCCGGTCCATGCTCCGCAACGCATGGCTCCCCTGCAGCGTAAAGCCGGAAACTAGCGGATCGTTGACGCCTGGGAATAGCCCTCCGCCATGCCGTTTCGGGCGAGATCGATCAGGATCGGCCGGTGATCCGAGGCACCGCGCGCCAGGGCCGCGACATCCCTGGCATGCAGGCCGCGCACCAGGCAGCGATCGATCCGGACCGGGATCATTCCATACGCCAGATGCGTGTGGCGACGCGGGCCGACATCCCTGAACCCGGGCAGGCTGGTCATGCCCAGCGCGTTATAGTCACCGATCACCGCATCCAGTTGCGGCCGGCTGTCGAGCAGTCGCGCGAGTTGTCGCCGGTTGGCGATCTGGCCGTGATCCAGATGCACATTGGCAATCTCCAGACCGTCCAGGCTGACGATCAGCGCGAGCCGGGGCGCCATCGAGCGAAGCACCGGAACCGGCAGATCCAATCGTGTCGCGCAGGGCAGCGCGACCCGATCCGAAATGAAATGATGCGGGCTCCAGGCGGCCAGGCCATGCCCACGCCGTGGCATCGGCGTGCGCACGTACGTGCCGCCGAGGCGGTCCGACAGCGTGTCGATGGCGCGGGTAGCCTCCTGCAGCAGCACGAGATCGGGACGATGCACCTCGACGAGGTGGCCGATATCCTCGGCGCGTGCGCCATGGCCGGCCAGCAGGTTCCAGCTCAGGACCCGCATGGCTGGACCGCGCG
>CAXTCT010000301.1:0-3298 GCA_964242565.1 uncultured Acetobacteraceae bacterium
ACGCAATTCTTCGATCTGGTTCTTCATGCGTCTGATGCCGAGGATCTCGTTGATCTGGTTGAAGGTGATGAACTGGACCAGCGCACCGGTGAGGAAGATCGTGCCGGAGCAGCCCAGCACGATGAGGGTCATGGTCACGACACGCAGCTCGATCGTGTTGATCGGCCGCACCTCGTCATAGCCGACGGTGAAGACCGTCAGGGTGGTGAAATACAAGGCATCGCCGAACGACCAGCCGTAATGCATATAGGCCAGGATCGCGCACGCCATCACGACGAGCACGAAGGCGATGCCGCGGACCAGGTTGCGCACCGGGCCGGTCAATCCCGTCATGTCGTGCGCCGCCATATCTTGCACTGCCATATCGTGCGCTGCCATGTCTTGCGTGGCGGGGCGAACTTCATGGTATGGCTGCGGCTGGAACGTTTCGCCACAGGGATATCATGCCGAAACCATTGCTGGCCTGGCTTCCCGAAGCGCGCGATTTTGCCGCCCGCATCAAGCGGCTCGAGGCGGATGGGACTTCGGAATGGTCCGAGCTGGTATCGCTGGCCAGGCTGCGGCTGGATTTCCTGCGCACCGGCCGGCTCGATGCCATCCTGCGACGGGACTTCCCCGAGGCGCCCCCGCCGGGACTGCCGACCCGCCCGATACGGCTGGCGATCCTGGGTTCGTCCACGACGGTCCATCTGCCCGCACCCTGCCGCATCGCGGCCCTGCGCCGCAACGTCCATGTGACGATCCATGAAGGTGAATATGGCCAGTATCTACAGGAACTGGCCGAAACCCACTCCGCGCTGCACCGGTTCCGTCCCGACGTCGTGCTGCTCGCCTTCGATGCCCGGCATCTGACCGCCGGTCTCGACCCGATGGCAGATGGCCCGGGCGCCGACGCGGCCCTGGCCGCGGTGCGCGAGCGGATCGTCCGATGCTGGACGCTGGCACGCGAGAAGCTGGGTGCGGCGGTGATCCAGCAGACCGTGCTGCCGGTGCTGCCGCCATTGCTCGGCGGCAACGAGCAGCGGCTGGCCGGATCGCCGGCGCGCCTGATCGCCCGGCTGAACGCGGCCCTCCGCGACGATGCCGAAGCTGCCGGCGTGCATCTGCTGGCGATCGACGAGGCCGCCGCCCGGGACGGCATCGCGGAATGGCATGATCCGGTGCTGTGGCATCGCGCCAAGCAGGAGGTCAGCCCGGTGGCCGGTCCGGTCTATGGCGACCTGGTCGGCCGGCTGCTGGGGGCTCTGCAGGGCCGCTCGGCCAAGTGCCTGGTGCTCGACCTGGACAACACGCTCTGGGGCGGCGTCATCGGCGATGACGGGCTGGAGGGGATCGCCATCGGCCAGGGCTCCGCGCTGGGCGAGGCGTTCCTGTCCGTGCAGCATTACGCGGCATCACTGGCCCGGCGCGGCGTGATCCTGGCGGTCTGCTCGAAGAATGACGAAGCCCGCGCCTTGTCCGCCTTCGAGAAGCATCCCGAGATGCTGCTGCGCCGTTCCGACATCTCGTGCTTCGTCGCCAACTGGGACGACAAGGCGACCAACCTGCGCCGGATCGCGCGCGAGCTGAACATCGGCATCGACAGCCTGGTGTTGCTCGATGACAACCCGTTCGAGCGCAACCTCGTGCGCGCGGAACTGCCCGAGGTGGGCGTGCCGGAGGTCCCCGACGACGATCCCGCCCTGATGCCCGGCATCCTCGCCGCCGCCGGCTATTTCGAAGCCGTCTCGATCACGGACGAGGACCGCGCCCGCACCGCGCAATATGCCGCCAACACCGAGCGCGAAGCGGCGATGGACGCCTCCGCCACCGACCTGCCGGGCTATCTGCGCTCGCTGGAGATGAAGCTGACCTGGCGCCGGTTCGACCGCATCGGCCTCGGCCGGATCGTGCAGCTCATCAACAAGACCAACCAGTTCAACCTGACCACGCGCCGCCGCACCGAGGAGCAGGTGCTGGCGGTCATGGCCGATCCGAACGCCTTCGGTTTGCAGATCCGGCTGGTCGACCGGTTCGGCGACAACGGCATCATCGCCATCGTCATCGGCCGGCTGGATGCCGGACGGGCCTGTCATATCGACACCTGGCTGATGTCCTGCCGGGTGCTCGGCCGCGGTGTCGAGACGGCGACGCTCGCGTTGCTGGCGGAGCACGCGCGCGCGCTGGACGCCCTCTCGCTGGTCGGGCAATACCTGCCCACCGCCAAGAATGCCATGGTTGCGGGCCATTACGAGAGGCTCGGCTTTGCCAGGCTGGCCGAGCTTGCGGATGGCGGCCATGTCGCCTGCCTGCCGCTCGACGGATTCGTGGCCGGGGAAAGCTACATGACCATCCTCGAAGGAGAATGAGATGAACGACGCCGAGATCTATGCGGGGCTCACCGAAGTGTTCCACGACGCCTTCGGCGATGACAGCCTGGTGCTGACCCCGCAGACCGCGGCCGACCAGGTCAAGGGCTGGGACTCCGTCAAGATGGTCACCATCATCCTCGGCGTGGAGCAGCATTTCGACGTCAAGCTGCGCTCGCGCGAGGTCGACAAGCTGAGGAATGTCGGCGATCTCGCCGAATTGGTGAAAAGCAAGAAGGCGGCCTAGACTTCCCGGAGCCTAATTTCGCGGACCGGGACCATCATGAGCGCTGCCTTCAACCAGCCGGATCAGGCTCAGGCCGTCCTGGCCGCGATGGCCTCGGACGCGCGCCGGGCGGCACGCATCCTGGCCCGCTCCGATGCCGAGGCGCGCAATCTCGCCCTGCATGGGGCGGCCGCGGCGTTGCGTCGCGATGCCGGCGCGATCCTCGCGGCCAACGCCCGGGATCTCGATGCCTCGAACGCGGGCGCTGCCTTTCTTGACCGCCTGACCTTGACGCCCGGACGCATCGAGGCGATGGCGGCCGGGCTGGAGACGGTGGCGGGCCTGCCCGACCCGCTCGATCGCACGCTGGCCGAATGGACACGCCCGAACGGGTTGCGCCTGCGTCGCATGCCGACGCCGATCGGGGTCATCGGCATGATCTACGAGAGCCGGCCGAATGTGGGCGCGGATGCCGCCGCCCTCTGCCTGAAATCCGGCAACGCGGTGATCCTGCGCGGCGGTTCGGAGAGCCTGCGCAGCGCGCGCGCGATCCATGCCGCGATGACCGCGGGCCTGCGCGCCGCCGGGCTGCCGGAAGCCTGCGTGCAGATCGCCCCCGATGCCGACCGGGCGCATGTCGCGGCCATGCTGGCTGCCGCCGGACTGATCGACCTGATCATCCCGCGCGGCGGCAAAGCCTTGGTCGAGCGGGTGCAGCGGGAGG
>CAXTCT010000302.1:0-3296 GCA_964242565.1 uncultured Acetobacteraceae bacterium
GCAGAAACGGGGCCTGCCGCACATTCATATCCTGCTTTTCCTTGCCCGGGAAGACTAGGTCGTCCCGAGCCCACCGGCGCCAGCCCCGGTAGCGGCTGCGGGCTCGACCATGATGACGGCCTCAAGTAAATGAACGAGACAGGCTTGGCCGGATCCCGGCTTGGGATGCCGCGCCCGCGCTGCCGTGGCCGGCGTATCAACGCCGCCGTTTCAGTTTTTTTCCGGATTGCCTTAAGATCCGACATACGGCTATTCAATTTGTCGGACACAAGGTAGCTTTACAAGCACGGGACGACACCAAGTCGATCAAGGATGCGTGGACGAGCCGAACAAGGTTCGCCATTGGGGAGAGTGACGATCATGACGCATGTTCCATCTCGGTTCCATCTCGGAACCCTGCTCGCCGCCGGCGCGCTCTGCAGCCTGGCTACGGCCCCGGCCATGGCCCAGGCGACCGATCAGGGCGGCGGCCAGGTCGTCGGCTCCACATCCTCCGCGGTATGCACCAACGCGGCGGCCAGCCATGCCTCCCTGTCCGGCATGGTGGTCGGATTTTCGCAATCCGAGAACGAGCAGAACCCGTTCCGCGCGGCGGAAACCAACTCCGTCAAGGCATCCGCCAAAAAGGCGGGCGTGGCACGTCTTCTTTATACCAATGCGAATGACGACCAGGCCAAGCAGGTCGCCGACATCGAAAGCATGATCAGCCAGGGTGCCCAGGCAATCATCGTCGCGCCGCTGAATGCAACCGGCCTGCAACCCGCGCTCGAACAGGCAGCGTCGAAGAATATTCCGGTGGTGACCATCGACCGCGCGACGGCGGGCACGCCCTGCAGCAACTTCATCACCAATATCGGCTCGGATTTCTATGTCCAGGGGCAACGTTCGGCCGATGCGCTGGCGGCGGCGACCGGTGGCAAGGCCGAGATCGTCGAGATCCAGGGTGCGTACGGCAACGCGGTGGAGGCGCAACGCACGGCAGGCTTTGCCGATGCGCTCAAGAAGCATCCGAACATGCATCTGCTCGCGGCCCAGACGGGCAACTGGTCGGCAACCGATGCCCAGCGCGTGATGGAACAGATGATGCTCGCGCACTCGACGACCAACGCGATGTATTCCCATGCCGATGTGATGACGCTGGGCGCCATGCGCGCCATCCAGCAGAGCGGCAAGCAGCCGGGCCGCGACATCGCCATCGTTTCGATCGACGGCACCAAGGCCATGGTCCAGGCGATCGTCGCGGGTCGCGCGCAGGCGGACGTGGAAACCAACCCGCGCTTCGGGCCGCTGTCGTTCAAGGCGCTGGGCGAATGGTTCGCCGGCAAGCCGGTGCCGCAGAAGCTCATCATGAAAGATGCCTTGTACGACAAGGCCAACGCAGCCGCCGCCCTTGCAAAGGGGGCGCCCTACTGACACCGGGGCGCGAGCCTATGCTTCTCAAAACGCGCGACGTGGGCAAGAGCTTCGGTAATGTGTCCGCGTTGCGCGACGTCTCGTTCACCGTCGATGCGGGAGAGGTGCATGGGCTGATGGGCGAGAATGGCGCGGGGAAATCCACGCTGATCAAGATCCTCACCGGCTTCCACCAGCCGAGCAGCGGCGGGATGTGGCTGGACGAAAAGCCGGTCTCGTTTGATAGTCCGCGGGCGGCGCAGCGGGCCGGAGTCGCCGCGGTTTATCAAGAAATCAACCTGATCCCCGAGCGCAGCGTCGCCGCCAACATCTATCTCGGGCGCGAACCGCGCCAGTTCGGCGTGCTGACCGATCAGGCGCGCATGAACCGCGATGCCGGGGAGTTGCTGCGGCGTTACGGTCTCCAGGTCGATCCGCGCCAGCCGCTTCGCAGCCTGGGCCTGGGCATGCAGCAGATGGTCTCGATCGTCCGCGTGGTCTCGCTCGGCGCCAGGGTGGTGATCATGGACGAGCCGACCTCCGCGCTGAGCGGGGCCGAGGTCGAGCTGCTCTACGGCGTGGTCGAGCAGCTGCGCCGGGAGGGCAAGGGCATCGTCTATGTCAGCCACCGTCTGTCGGAATGCTACCGCCTCTGCGACCGGTTGACGGTGCTCCGGGACGGACGCCAGGTCGAGACCGCCGCCGTCGCCGATCTGCCGCGTGCGCGCCTGATCTCCGCCATGCTCGGCCGGGAGGCCATGTCCGCCGGTCCGACGCCCGGCGAGCGCGCGACACGTGCCGATACGGTCCGCCAGGAGGGCGATGCGGGCGCACGGGCGCTCAGCGTGCGCGGCCTCTCGTGGCGCAGGCGCGTGGTGGATGTGTCGCTGTCGGTCCGGCGCGGCGAGATACTGGGCCTTGCGGGCCTGCTCGGCTCCGGCCGCACCGAAACGCTCAAGGCGGTCTACGGCGCCTCGACACCCGATCAGGGCGAGATCCGCCTTGCCGAGCGGCGTCTCGGCACCCCCACTCCGGCCCGCAGCATCCAGCACGGGCTTGCTTTTCTTTCCGAGGACCGCCGTTCCGAGGGCATCTTCCCCCGCCTCTCGGTGCGGGAGAACCTCACCGCCGCCGTGCTGCCGCGGATCTCCCGCTTCGGTGTCGTGTCGCGGCGCAGGCAGACCGAACTGGTGGCGCGCTACACACGCTCGCTCGGCATCAAGACGTCCGGACCGTCTGCCATGATCACCGAACTTTCCGGCGGCAATCAGCAGAAAGTGCTGATCGCGCGCGCGCTCTGCACCGAGCCCCGCGTCCTGATGCTGGACGACCCCACGCGCGGGATCGATGTCGGCGCCAAGGCCGAGGTGCATCGCGCGGTCCGCGCCCTGGCCGAGGAGGGTCTTGGCGTGCTGGTCACCTCGTCCGAGGTCGAGGAGCTCATGGAACTTGCCGACCGGCTCGTGGTGTTGACCGAAGGTGCCGTTTCCGGCGAACTCGAGACCGCCGGGCGGGAGCCCGAGGACGTGCTGGCCCTGCTGGCCGGCACGGAGGCCGTGAGCATGGCGGCACCGGCGTGAGCACGATCAACGCCTCGGCCGCCGCATCGCGGCCCGCGTCGCGTCTTCCCGACGGCTGGGCGCGGCGATGGAGCGTCTATATCGCGTTCGCGATTCTGGTGCTGTTCGATCTCGCGATCACGCCCGGCTTCCGCAACCCCGCGGTGATACGCAGCCTGCTGTTCGAGTCCGCGCCGGTCATCCTGATCGCTCTCGGCCAGAGCCTGGCGATCGGCACGCGCGGCATCGATCTCTCGGTCGGTTCGGTCATGGCGCTGAGTTCGGCGGTGGTCGGCGTGACGCTCTCATGGGACCTTGCCGGGGGCCAGGCCGCCTCGATCGCGC
>CAXTCT010000303.1:0-3291 GCA_964242565.1 uncultured Acetobacteraceae bacterium
TTGCTCGTGGTAATTTTGCTCTATGCCCGGCGGCTGTCCCGCCCGCGGGTCGCCTGGGCGGCGCGCTTCCGCTTCGAGCCCCCCCAGGGTGCCACCGCCGCGGACCCCTGGAGGCTGGCCGCCCTGCGCCGGACGCGGCTGCTCAACCAGATCAGCCGCCTGTTCGGCGATTTCCTGACCCGCATCGGCGGCCTGCCGATCGGCCGGCGTCCCGGCGCGCCGCGCAAGCCGATCCTCTCGCCGCGCACGATGGACGGGATCTGGATCTTCGTGCTGGTCGTCGCGGTCGGGCTGGCGGTGTGGCAACTCGCCCTCTACGTGGCCAGCAGCGTGTCGGCGCATGAAATCGGCCATGTGCTGCTGCTTGGCGTCTACACCATGGTCCGCGTGGTCACGATGATCGTGCTGGCTTCCCTGGTCTGGGTGCCGATCGGCGTCTGGCTCGGATTGCGGCCGGTCTGGGCCCGGCGCGCGCAGCCGGTCGCGCAGTTCATGGCCGCCTTCCCGGCCAACCTGTTCTTTCCGATCTTCGTCCTCGGAATCGTGCATTTCTCGCTGAACAGCAATATCTGGCTGACGCCGCTGATGATCCTCGGCACCCAATGGTACATCCTCTTCAACGTGATCGCCGGGGCGGCGGCCTTTCCGGCCGACCTGCTGGAGGTCGCGCAGAATTTCCGCCTGCGCGGCTGGCGCTGGTGGGTGCGCGTGATGATGCCGGGCATCTTCCCCTATTATGTCACCGGGGCGCTCACCGCGTCGGGAGGGGCGTGGAACGCCTCGATTGCCGCCGAGGTGGCATCGTGGGGCAAGACGACCCTCACCGCGCAAGGCCTCGGGAGCTATATCGCCGAGGCCACGGCGACCGGCGCCACGTCCAAGGTGGCGCTCGGCATGGTTGTCATGTCGGCCTTTGTCATCGCCTTCAACCGTGTCGTCTGGCGGCCGATGTATACCTATGCGCAACGCCGCCTGAGCTTTGCCTGAACCCGCAGCTTTGCCTGAACCCGCAGCTTTGCCTGAACCCGCCATCGAGACCGGAGAGCGATCCCTCATGGACACCATCCAGGATACGGCGAGCCTGTCAGCGGAGGAGCTTGTGCGGATCCGCGGCTGCAGGCAGGCCTACCATAAGGAAAGCAGCACGGATCTGGTGGTGCTCGACGATGTGGATCTCACGCTGCACGCCGGCGAAATCGTCGGGCTGCTGGGCCGTTCGGGGTCCGGCAAATCCACGCTGCTGCGCATCGTCTCGGGCCTGCTGACCCCCACCTCCGGCGACGTGCGCTGGCGCGGCATTCCGCTGCGCGGGCCGGCGGCCGGTGTCGCGATGGTGTTCCAGTCCTTCGCGCTGTTTCCCTGGCTGACCGTGCAGGCCAACGTGGAGCTCGGGCTAGAGGCCAAGGGCATGCCACGGGCCGAGCGCGAGAAGCTCGCCGAGGCCGCCATCGAGCTGATCGGGCTTGGCGGCTATGAGAATGCCTATCCGAAGGAACTCTCCGGCGGCATGCGCCAGCGCGTGGGCCTGGCCCGTGGCCTGGTGGTGCATCCGGACCTGCTGCTGATGGACGAACCCTTCTCGGCGCTGGACGTGCTCACCGCCGAAAACCTGCGCACCGACCTGATCGAGCTCTGGTCGGAGAAGCGCCTGCCGGTGAAGTCGCTGCTGATCGTGACGCACAACATCGAGGAGGCGGTGCTGATGTGCGACCGCATCCTGGTGTTCTCGTCCAACCCGGGACGCGTGCAGCATGAGCTCAAGGTGCCATTCGCCCATCCGCGCAACCGTCACGATTTCGCCTTCCGCCAGTTCGTCGACCGCATCTACGGGCTGATGACCAAGCGGGCGCCGGAGCCGACCACGCCCGATCTTGTCGCCGGCGGCACCACGCTGGAGACCACCAAGAAATTCCAGGCATTGCCGATGCTGCCGCCCAACCTGATGGCCGGCCTGATGGAGACGATCCTGGCCGAACCCTATCGCGGACGCGCCGACCTGCCGTTGCTGGCCAACGCGCTGCAGCTCGAGCTCGACGAATTGCTGCCGCTCGGCGAAACCATGCAGCTGCTGGCCTTCGCCGAACTGGAGGAAGGCGACATCCGCCTCACCGAGGCTGGCACCAACCTGGTGCTTGCCGATCTCGACCAGCGCAAGCTGATCCTGCGCGAGAGCCTGCTGGCCAACATCCCGCTGGTGGCCGATATCCGCGCGGTGCTCGACGAGCGGTGGAACCACCGGGCCCGCGCGGAACGCTTCCGCGACGAGCTGGAAGACCACATGTCCCCCGACTACGCACGCGAGACGCTGCAGACCATCATCGGCTGGGGCCGTTACGCCGAATTGTTCGATTTCGACGAGGAAGCCGATCAATTCTTCCTCGAGGAGGAGGATTAGGAGCCCGGACGATCGCCTGACGATGCGCGCGTAAGCCGCAACGCCAGCGAGCCGCTTTCTAGGGTTCGCGTCGAAGCAACGCCTGCACGGCCTGCTCCACCAGTTCCTCGATGATATCGGCGATCGGCTGGACGGCACCGACCATGCCGACCGATTGCCCGGCCATCACCGAGCCGGCTTCGACATCGCCGTCGATCACCGCGCGACGCAACGAGCCGGCCCAGAAATGCTCGATCTCGAGCTGGGCCGCTTCCTTGGTCAGTTCGCCGTCCTGGAACCGCCGCAACGTCTCTCCCTGGAAGGCCAGGAACCGCCTGGTCCCCTCGTTGACCAGGCCGCGCACCGGGATCACCGGAAAACGCTCGTCCAGTTGCACCGACGGCAGCGCATCACGCGCCGAGGCCCGCACGAACGCCGCCTTGAAGCGCGGGTGGGCGATGCTCTCGGTGGCAGCCGCGAACCGGCTACCGAGCTGGGCGCCCGAAGCCCCCATCTCCAGCATGCCGAGGATCGCATCACCGCGCCCAAGGCCACCGGCGACGAACACCGGCAGATCACGGATATGAGGCAGGATCTCCTGGGCCAGCACCGTCAGCGACACCGGGCCGATATGGCCGCCCGCTTCGGAGCCTTCGATCACCAGCGCGTCGACACCAGAGCGCGCCAGGCGCTTGGCCAGCACCAACGCGGGGGCGAACGAGATCAGCTTGGCGCCGCCGTCCTTGACCGCGCGCACCGCGGCTCCGGGCGGAATGCCGCCGGCCAGCACGATATGCCCGACGCCGGCCGCGAGACAGACCTGGACGAGCTCGTCGAGCTGCGGATGCATGGTGATCAGATTGACGCCGAACGGCTTGCCGGTCAGGGCCTGGGTGGCCGCGATCTCCGTCCTCAGC
>CAXTCT010000304.1:0-3264 GCA_964242565.1 uncultured Acetobacteraceae bacterium
GGCCTCGGAGACAGCACCCTGTTCCTGCGCTGGGCGGTCCTGGCCGCAACGCGGGCCTAATTGTTGCTCGAACGGCCGGCTCCCCTGCTCGGGCTGGTGCGGGCTTCCGGGCTTTTCGTCCCGCGGCGGGTGCAACTGGCGGCGCCCGGCGGGGACGGGCATGATGTTGTGGCGCAGGCCCCGCTGCTGAGCCTGCCGCATCTGTTGCGATGTCCGGCGCCGCCGCCGATGACGATGCGCGCCGATCCCGAGCTGGTTTCGTTCTGGACGGCGCGTCTGCGGCCGCGGATGGCGGGAAAAGCGGTCAAGGTGGGGCTAGCCTGGGCCGGATCGGCCGCCTACCGCTTCGACCGGCAACGCTCGCTGCGGCTCGAGCAGCTGGCTCCGCTGGCCGAAGTGGAAGATGTGTGTCTCGTATCGCTGCAGCGGGAGCCGCCTGCCTCGCCGGCCGGCATGGCTTTGTTCGTCCCCGATCCGCCGCCCGCCGATCTTGCCGACACCGCCGCCCTGATCGCCTCGCTCGACCTGGTGATCAGCGTCGACACCATGATCGCCCATCTGGCCGGCTCCCTCGGGCGTCCGGTCTGGCTGCTCGACCGGTTCGGCGGCGACTGGCGCTGGAAAGACGGCTTCGGGGACGGCCGCGACTGGTATCCCGGCCTGCGCCGCTTTGCCCAGGCGGAACCATCCGGCTGGACTTCGGTCATCGTTCGGGTCGCCGGGGCGCTCGCGGATTTCGCGCGGAAGGCTTCGCGATAGCGCGCCGACGCCTTTTATGGCCTGTCGATGCCTTCAGGAGCGTCCACCCCACCGACGCCTTTCAGCGTCGATGAAGCAGGCTTTGACAAGTGCGCGGTAGCGGAACTTATCCTGGGACCGTCTCGCCGGTGGCGAGATCATAGATCAACTGGATCTCGTAGGCGCGATACGGCGTGCCGTCCGTATGCAGCACCTCATGCTGCCAGATCGGCGGCAACTCGACCGCATAGGGCTTCACCGGCGTCGCGCCGTTCGGCAGCACCACGGACTGCCACTCGGTGCCGCCATAGGCCGACGCCGCGACGTAAGGGTGTTGTGCCGAATCCCAGGGCAGGTTGGTCTGTGTCTTGCCGACCACGAAGCCCCAGTTGATGGCGGCCACGTTCTGTTGCCTCATGACCGGAAGCACGGTCTCGAACAGGCAGCCGACGTTGCGCGCCAGATACTCGGTGCACAGCACAGGCCGGCCGTACTGCTGCATCCAGGTGAGCGCCTGGCTGAACACTTCGACGGTGCCGTAATTGTGGAAGGTGTTGATGTCGTTGTTGGCCATGATGACCGACTGCACGGCATTGAAGTTGCTGGGCGTCGACCAGTCGCCCATCCACAGGCAGGAGGTCAGCGGCTGCGATGGATTGGCCGCGCGTGCCCATGTGAACACCTGTGGCAGCAAGGCCGCCACCAGTGCCTGCTTGTTGACCGGGTCGTTGGTGCCGGTATTGTCGGCCTCGTTCCACAGATCCCAGAAGATCACGCGCGGGTCGTCGGCAAATGCCTTCACCACGCCCTGGACGTAGGCCTTGAGGCGCGGGTACTGGCTCGGATCGGCCAGGGCGACCGAGCCCGGCGACTGCACCCACTGCGAGTTGTGTATCCCCGGTAGCGGCGCCGGCTGGGGTCCTTTCACGTACAGGCCACGCCAGCAGCTGTCGAACAGAACAAAGAAGGTGCTGATGTTGTGACGGTCGGCGATGTCAAGGAACTGGCGCATCCGGTTGAGGAGGCCGTTGGGATCCTCGGCATACACGGCGTCATGCAGGAACACGCGGATCGTGTTCAAGCCGATCGTTTCCGCCCAGCCGAGTTCGCGTTCGATCGTCACTGGGTCGAAGGTGGCAGCCTGCCACATTTCCAGCTGGTTGACGGCGGTGGAGGTTACGTAGACCGGCCCGACCCGCCAGGGTTGCTGGTCGTACCAGGCTTTGGCTCGTGCCGAGGTCCAGCGGCCGGCGACGGTGCTGCTCGAGTCCGTCGATATCGTGGCCGCTTCGACCTCCTGCGCCACCGCATTCTTGATGCCACTGGCGACCAGGCCCGCCGCCGTCATTGCCATTACCGAACGTCTATCAAAGAGAGTCATTGTTTTCTTTTGCCTCCTCCTTGTTCGGTTGCGGCCTTTTGGCCTCTCCCGGCGTGTCTGTGCACGCGGCGACAGGTAATCCGATATGTCGGACAAAATCAATATCCGTTAATAATCGGTTATAACGCTGTCTTTTTGAGCGTCGGACAGGCCGGCCCGCGCGATGAAGCGCGCCTGGCGTGCCGGATTATCGTTTTTGGTGCCGCTTCAGCCGGCGGGATGCACCGCGACCAGCTCGATCTTGAAGACCAACGGCGAATTCGGCGGGATCGGGCCCTGTCCCCCGGGGCCGTAGCCCAGGCGGCTCGGCAGATAGAGCATCCAGATGTCGCCCGGCCGCATCAGCTTGAGGCCTTCCATCCAGCCGGGGACAAGGCCTTCGAAGGTCATGCGCGCCATGCCGCCCTGCCGCTCGGTGCTGTCGAAGGTGGCGCCGTCCGGGAGCTTGCCGTCATAGTTCAGCACCAGCTCGTCGCCCACCGCCGGCGGCCGCCCGGTCGGGTCGCCGGATTGCAGGATCTTGTATTCCAGCCCCGACGGCAGCGTCTTGACGCCCGGCTCGGCGGCGGTCCGGCGCATGAAATCGGCCTCCTGATCGGCGGCATTGCCGGTTTCGGCAGCCAGGACGGAGGATCGCGAGGATGTCGCGGCGTCGAGCAGGAGGCTGCCGATAAGCAGACCGCCCAGCAGGAGCGGGGCGCGTGTCGGAATGCGGCGCATCGAACTTCGTTTCCAGGTGGGTTCATCGGCCAGAATGGCCGCGAAGATGATCGGGCCGACCGATACCATCGGCACCGCTATTGGTCTAGAAGTGCCGATCGCCGCGATCGGCAACGTCCCGATGCGTCCCCACAGGATCCGTCTCCATGCCCGACCGCACCGACGCCCGATCAACGCCATTCCGCATCGGTATCCGGTGGCCGGGCGGGATGCACATCAGGGCGATCGGGGCCGCCGGCAGCGTGCGGGCGCTGTCGCCGAAAAGGTCGCGATGACGGCTGACCCGTTACCCCGGACCGCGATCCCTCCGGAGCCAGACGCCGGGATGGTGCTGATCCTGGCACCTTCCGGCCGCGATGCGCAGGACGTGGAGCGGCTGCTGACCCGGCACGGCCTGGCCTGCGAGATCCTCGACGACATGCCCG
>CAXTCT010000305.1:0-3237 GCA_964242565.1 uncultured Acetobacteraceae bacterium
TGCTGGCCCCCAAATTGCTGACCTGCGGCATCCCGCGCAACACCCTGCTGCATGATGCCGCGTCCATGCGGGCGCGTCTGGCGAGCGAATTGCCGCCGCGGGGTCCATGGGACGTGAAGCTGCGCGCGGGCGGCCTGATGGAGGTCGAGTTCATCGCCCAGATCATGCCGCTCGCCGGCCACGGACCCGGCCTGGATCATGCTGCGCGGAATGCCGGCTATTCGGGCCATCCGACCACGCGCGTGGCGCTGCGCCGCCTGGCCGGAAGCGGGGTGATGACGCGCGCGGAGGCACGGCGGTTGATCGAGGCCGATCGATTCTGGCGTGCCCTCCAGAGCATGCTTCGCATCCTGTTCGGCACCGGCTTGCCGCGCTCGCTGGACGACGCGACATTGCCCGAACTGGAAGCCTTGTTGCACGGGGTCGCGGCGTCCTGCACAGCTGGCAGCACATGGCCGTCCGGCTTGGCTGGACTCGAAGACCGGATGGGGCAGATGTCTCGCCGGGTCCGCGCCGCCTTCTGCCGGCTAATCGGCGACCCCGATGCCGTGCTTCATGAAACACCGATCGACAAGGAACCTCATGGCTGATCCCGCCTTTGCCAATCCGGTCCCTCCCGGCCTCACGGTCGGGGACGCCGTGCCCGACTTCGACCTTCCCGCCAGCTCGGGCAGGCGCGTCCGCCTCGCGGGGCTGCTCGGCACACCGTTCGTGCTGTATTTTTATCCCAAGGCCGACACGTCCGGCTGCACCCGGCAAGCACGCGACTTCCAATCCGCTCTCGATGCGACAGGCGCGAACGCGATACCGGTGCTGGGCGTCTCGAAGGACCCGCTCCGCGCCATCGACGCCTTCGCCAGAAAGCACGACCTGCGCTTCCCGCTGGTCTCCGACGAGACCGGCGGCCTGGTCGAGGCATGTGGCCTATGGGTGCAGAAATCCATGTATGGCCGTTCCTACATGGGCATCGAGCGCGGCAGCTTCCTGATCGGCGCCGATGGACGGGTGGCGCGGCTCTGGCGCCGAGTGAAGGTTCCAGGACACGCGGCGGAGGTCATGCATAGCGCGCAATCGTTAAACTAACAAAATGTTCCTGGCAACCGCAGGCGGTCACGCGGTCGGGCGGTTTCTTCTTCGGCAAGTCCGGGGCGGGGACCGGAGATATGCCCGCACCTCGGTGGGTGGTCAGTTGTTAATCGGACCTTAAGTTCTCGCGGATAACGTTGCGGCGTACCCGAGGCATATCTAATGGCCAGATCATCGCAGGCCCATCGGGCCGTCGCCCGACAAGTTGTGGCTCGGGATAGCGCATATGTCGGGAAGCTGATCTGCCGGGCAGAGATCGCGCTCTCGCTTGATGCGGCGGACGCGCTCAGTCTTGTCAACCAGGTCCTGGCGGCTGCCCCGGATGACGCTCGCGGCCATTGTTTGCTGGGACGTGTCGCCTTGGCGCTCGGCCAGCCGCAAGCTGCGCTTGCGCCGCTAGAATACGCCGCTTCGTCAAGCGGCACTGCCGAGCATTGTTTCTGGCATCAGCTCTGCCTCAGTGAACTGGCTCCCCGCGAGGAGGCTCTGGCTTATCTGCATGCCGCGTCCGGTCTTCGGCCCGAAATCGTCGCGGCTGCTATCGCACTCGGCCTCGCCTTCGAGCGGCTGGAGGATCGCGAGCAGGCGGCCCATTGCCTTCACGCCGCAACGCTGCTCGATCCGGGCCGTGCCGATGCTCATGCAGCGCATGGCCGCGTGCGATACGCGCTCGGACAGGATGAGACCGCCGCCGAGGCCTATGTCGCTGCGGCACGATGCGATCCGAACAACGCGGGCCACCATCTCAACCTGAGTGCGGCCCTGTATCGCCTTGGTCGTTTCGAGGAGGCTCGCGCGGCGGCCGCGGCGGCGATCGCGATCAACCCGGACTTTGCCGCAGCACATGAAAATCTTGCGGACGCCCTACTGAATCTCAACCGGAGCGCCGAGGCTATCGACGCCTATCGAACCGCAATCGAGCTGTCGCCGGATAATCCGAAACCGCGCTTCGGCCTGTCGCTGGCTTTGCTCAAGCGCGGCGACTACCCCAACGGCTGGGCCAGTTACGAGCATCGCTGGCTTGGCAAGCGGTGCCTGCGCCCGGATCTTGCCGCACCGCTCTGGCAGGGTGAAGACCTACATGATCGGACGATCCTGCTCTGGGGCGAGCAGGGGCTCGGCGACATGCTGCAATTCGTCCGGTTCACGACGCAGGTGGCGCAGCGCGGTGGCCGTGTGGTGCTGCAGGTACCGCACTCATTGTTCCGCTTGCTGCGCAGCGTGGACGGCGTGTCGGAAATCATTACCGACAAGATGCCGATGCCGCCGATCGACCTGCATTGTCCGCTCGGTACGCTGCCGCTTGTCTTGTCGGTCGGGCACGACACCATTCCTGGCCAGCGCTATCTGCACATGCCACCGGACCTACCGCAGGCAATCAATGCACCGGCCCGCGCTGTATCGGATCCGCTGTTGGTCGGGCTGGTCTGGGCCGGCGATCCGCGCCCGGGCAACCGGGAGGCTTCGTGCATCGACAGGCGGCGTTCAATGCACCCGGCAGAGATGGCGCCGCTGCTCGATGTGGATGAGGTGCGGTTCGTCAGCTTCCAATTCGGTGCATCCGCCGAACAGCGCGCCGCAACCGGCGTCCCGCTCGAGGACGCGCTTGCCGATGTGTCGGATTTTGCCGGCACCGCCGCTTGCCTGTCCGGCATCGACCTGCTGATCAGCGTCGACACCTCGATTGTGCATCTCGCCGGCGGCCTCGGCAGGCCGGTCTGGATGTTGTCACGTTTCGACGCTTGCTGGCGCTGGCTTGAGGACCGCGCGGATACGCCATGGTATCCAACGATGCGCATCTTCCGACAACCGAAACCCGATGACTGGCCCGGTGTCGTTGCCTCCGTGCGCCAGGCTTTGAGCGATGAGGTGGCGCTGCGGACGCAGGCGCGGCTGGCGCATCGGTTGGGGTAGGATGGCGCTGTTGTTCGGGCCGGCCTGAGGACGCTTGGGGCCGGGATGTCGCGCCACAGCAGTATCGCCGCACCTTCTTCCCGGCCAGTCTGCCCTCCAGACGGAAATGACCCTTAATAGCCGCCCTGGCTATAGCCATAGCCCTGATAATAGGCGCCCGGCGGAGGGGCGGCATAGACCACCGGCGGCGGCGCCGCATAAACAACCGGCGGCGGCGCATAGACCACCGGCGGCGGG
>CAXTCT010000306.1:0-3228 GCA_964242565.1 uncultured Acetobacteraceae bacterium
GGGACGCCTAGTCGGCGGCGTCGGCCGATTCGACGCGCTTGACCACCGGCAGCTTGGCCGGCTTCTTGTTGGCGGCGAGCACGGCCATGCGCTCGTCGACATGCTGGGTGAAGTTGTATTCGGCCGGACGCTGGTTTTCGAGCGAGATCTCGGGCGCCATCGGGCCTTCGGTCTGCGGGCCGGTCAGCGCCACCTTCAGGATGTGCAGCGGCCGCTTCACGGCATCCATCACGGCAGTCGATTCATACCCCGAATGCACCATGCAATCGGCGCATTTTTCGTAGTTGCCGGTGCCATATCGATCCCAGGCGGTGTCGTCCATCAGTTCCTTGAAACTCGACGCATAGCCCTCGCCGAGCAGATAGCAGGGACGCTGCCAGCCAAACACGTTGCGCAGCGGCTTGCCCCAGGGCGTGCAATGATAGGTCTCGTTGCCGGCCAGGAAGTTCAGGAACAACGGCGACTGGGTGAATTTCCACTTCTTGCCGCGGCCGTAGCGGAAGACGTCGCGGAACAGCTGCTTGGTCTTCTGGCGGTTCAGGAAATGGGCCTGGTCGGGCGCGCGCTCGTAGGCATAGCCGGGAGCCGTCATGATGCCGTCCACGCCGAGCGCCATCACCTCGTCGAAGAAATCCGCGAGCCGCTTGGGATCGGCGCCGTCGAACACGGTGCAGTTGATCGAGACCCGGAATCCGCGCGCCTTGGCCTTCTTGATGGCCGCCACGGCGCGGTCGTACACGCCGTCCTGGCATACCGACTGGTCATGCATGACCTGGTCGCCGTCGAGATGCACGTCCCAGGAGAAAAAGGGGTGCGGCTGGTAGTCGTCGAGCTTCTTTTCCAGCAGCAGGGCATTGGTGCAGAGATAGACGTATTTCTTGCGTGCCAGCAGCTTGCCGATGATCTCCGGCATTTCCTTGTGCAGCAGCGGCTCGCCGCCGGCGACCGCGATCACCGGGGCGCCGCACTGGGTATCGGCATCGAGGCATTCCTCGACGGACAGCCGCTGGTTCAGGATCGGTGCCGGATAATCGATCTTGCCGCAGCCGGCGCAGGCGAGGTTGCAGCGGAACAGCGGCTCCAGCATCAACACCAGCGGGTAGCGCTTGCGCCCGCGCAGATGTTGCCTGACGACGTACGCGCCAACCCGCACTGCCTGCATCAATGGTACGGCCATTCGAACTCCGCTCCTGTGCCGGCTCGGGGCCGGATCTCTGGATATCATCATGTCCCTGCGCGCCGGACATGAGAAAAAACCGGCGCCGAAATGGCGCCCTGGATCGATCTATTCTTATAATGTGGGAATCGGTTCCTCGGCAAACACCGGCTGAAGCCGGGTCTGCTCCAACTCGGCGCGTTCTGTGGCGGGCTTGCAACAACGGGACGCCTGTGTCTGGCGAAACCGGCAGGTTTGGCGCTAGAACCCCCGATGGGCTCGTACGGCACCGGAATCCGAGCGCCGATATACAGGCGGCAGCTGACGGGAACGAGAGGGATTTGACAAGATGGACCAGCCACATTCAGCCTCCGATCCCTCTCAGGAGAAGCTTGCCAAGCTTAGGGCCGTCGACAGCGGCGCCAAGGGCCTTGGCCACAACTCCGCCGCCATGCTCAGCACGCCCTTGCTGGACCGGATCCTCACGCCGGCCGATCTTCGTCATCTGACCAACGACCAGCTCACCCAGGTCGCGGGCGAGTTGCGCGCCGAGACGCTCGACACGGTTTCCACCACCGGCGGCCATCTCGGCGCCTCGCTCGGGGTGGTCGAGCTGACGGTGGCGCTGCATGCGGTCTTCGACACGCCGCGCGACCGGCTGATCTGGGATGTCGGCCATCAGACCTATCCGCACAAGATCCTGACCGGGCGGCGCGACCGGATCCGCACGTTGCGCCAGCCCGGCGGCCTGTCCGGCTTCACCCGCCGCTCCGAAAGCGAATACGACCCGTTCGGTGCCGCGCATTCCTCGACCTCGATCTCGGCCGGCCTGGGCATGGCGACCGCGCAGGACCTGATCGATCCGGACGCCAACCGGCACGTCATCGCGGTGATCGGCGACGGCGCCATCTCCGCGGGCATGGCCTATGAGGCGATGAACAACGCCGGCTCGTCGCGCGCGCGGCTGATCGTGGTGCTGAACGACAACGAGATGTCGATCGCGCCGCCGGTCGGCGCGATGAGCGCCTATCTGTCGCGGCTGATGTCGTCGCGCTCGTTCCTGACCCTGCGCGACCTCGCCGGCCGGCTCGCCAAGCGCCTGCCGCAGCCGATCGAGCGCACCGCCAAGCGGGCCGAGGAATATGCCCGCGGCATCCTGACCGGCGGCACCTTGTTCGAGGAGCTCGGCTTCTATTACATCGGCCCGATCGACGGCCACAACATGGACCATCTGCTGCCGGTGCTGCGCAACCTGCGCGAGGCGGACGAGCGCGGGCCGGTGCTGCTGCACGTGATCACCCAGAAGGGCCGCGGCTATGCGCCCGCGGAAGCCTCCGGCGACAAGTTCCACGCCGTCAGCAAGTTCAACGTCGTCACCGGCGAGCAGGCCAAGACGCCGCCCGGGCCGCCGACCTACACGTCGGTGTTCAGCCAGGGCCTGATGGCCGCGGCCGAAGCCGATCCGCGCATCGTCGCCATCACCGCGGCGATGCCTTCCGGCACCGGGCTCGACAAATTCGCCAGGCAATTCCCGGATCGCTTCTTTGATGTCGGGATCGCCGAGCAGCACGCGGTGACGTTTGCCGCCGGCATGGCCACCGAGGGCCTGCGGCCCTTCTGCGCGATCTACTCGACCTTCCTGCAGCGCGCCTATGATCAGGTCGTGCATGACGTGGTGCTGCAGAACCTGCCGGTGCGCTTCGCCATCGACCGCGCCGGGCTGGTCGGGGCCGACGGCGCCACCCATGCCGGCTCGTTCGACCTGAATTATCTCGGCTGCCTGCCCAACATGACCATCATGGCGCCGTCCGACGAGCTCGAATTGCTGCACATGACAGCCACCTCGGCCGCGTTCGACAGCGGCCCGATCGCCCTGCGCTACCCGCGCGGCAATGGTCTTGGCCTTGTGCTGCCGGCGCAGGGCGAGATCATCGAGATCGGCCGGGGCCGGGTCCTGCGCGAGGCCGGCAGCCAGAGCGGACGGCAGAAGGGTGGCATCGCCCTGCTCAGCCTGGGCACGCGGCTCGGCGAGGTGCTGCCGGTGTTCAAGAAGCCGCACAGCATCCCGCACA
>CAXTCT010000307.1:0-3221 GCA_964242565.1 uncultured Acetobacteraceae bacterium
TCGATCTGCCGAAAAAGCTGTTGCGCGGTGCAGACGCGGTGCTGCGCGCGGCCGGCGGGCGCACGATCCGGATCGGCTACCAGCGCTACGGCACGCTCATCATCCTCAAGCATACCGGCTATCTGGACCAGGCATTGGCCAGGAGCGGAGACCGGGTCGAGTGGAGCGAGCATCCGGCCGGCCCGCAAATGCTGCAGGCGATGGGGGCCGGGGCGCTCGATTTCGGCATCGCGGGCGACACGCCTCCCATCTTCGCCCAGGCGGCGAGCCGGCGGATCGTTTATGTCGGGCATGAGCCGCCGGCCCCGTTCGGGGAGGCGATCATCGTGCCGAAAGGCAGCGGCATCACCAGCGTGGCAGGCCTGCGTGGCAAGACGGTCGCCCTCAACCGCGGCTCGAACGTGCATTGGCTTTTGGTGCGCGCACTGCAGAAGGCCGGGCTGAGCATGCACGATATCCAGCCGGTTTTCCTGCCGCCGGCGGCGGCACGGCCTGCCTTCGACACTGGCCGGGTCGATGCCTGGGCGATCTGGGACCCGTATTTCTCGTCGGTGCAGAGCGCCTCCAGCCCGGTCGTCCTGACCACCGCGAACGGGCTGGTGCAGAACCGGCAGTTCCTGGTGGCCGACCGTGCGTTCGCCGATGCCCATCCCGACCTGGTAGCCGAGACGCTGCGCCAGCTCGGCCGCTCCGACCAGTGGGCGGAGGCGCACAAGCCAGAGGTGAGCGCCTACCTTGCCGCGGACACCGGCATGCCGCTGCCGGTCGTACGTACCGCGATAGACCGGCTGAGCTTCGGGGTCCGGCCGATGACCCCCGATGTGGTGGGCGAGCAGCAGAACATCGCGGACGCCTTCGCCGCGCAGCACCTGATCCCCGGCGCGCTCGACGTCAAGGACGCGGTCTGGGTGGCCCCGCGCTGAAGCGGTTCTTCGTGACATAGGCCGCCGGACGGGGATCGAATGCCGGTTCTCGCCAGATCTCTGTTCCGCCTCTTTTGTTGCGCCGGTCGTTCATCTTTGATCCATCATTTGCGTGCATCGTGGCGCCGGACGGGACGGGGCGCGAGGATGCAGGATCAGGCGGCAGCACTCGAGAAAGCGCATTGGCAGCAGTCACGGCTTCGGCTGGAGGGTGCGGTGGCGGATCCTGTCCTGCGCCGGCAGGCGCATCGGATGCTCTGGGAGATCTGCCAGTTTCTCGGCGACCGCGATGCGGCGGTTGCCCATCTGCGGGCGGCCATCGACGAAGACCCTTTGTTCACCCGGCCGCAGGCGACGCCTCGGCCGCACGCGCGTTCGGTGCTGGTCCTGGCCGTCCCCGGCGACTTCCAGGCCAATCTTCCGCTTGACCGATTGTTCGATGACAGCACGCTTCTGCACACCTTGTGGCTGGCCGATCCGGACGCGATCCTGCGCGATCCGGCGGCGGCAATCCCGTCGCGCCTGCCACGGATCGACGCGATCTTCATCGCGGTGGCACAGGATGCCGGGCATGGGACGGCGCTGCGCGCCGCGGACGCCCTGGCCGCTGCCATCGGCTTGCCGACGATCAATCATGGCGAGCGGATCAACCGCCTGTCGCGTGCCGGAACCGCGCTCCTGCTCCATGGCCTTCCCGGCGCGATCGTGCCTGGCCATCATGAAGTCGGCCACGGCGATATCCTGCCGATAGCCTTCCCGGTCATCATCCGCCCGCTCGGCTCTCATGCGGGGCAGAAGCTGCAACGGCTGGCCACCGCCGACGAACTCGGCGCCTACTACGCCGCCCACACGACCATCCCGCGCTTCACCGTGGCGCCGTTCGTCGATTATCGCAGCGAGGATGGCCTGTGGCGTAAATACCGGGTGATCTTTGTCGATGGCGCGGCCTACCCGCTACACCTCGCCATCCATGACGACTGGGCGATCTGGTACTATAACGCCCGCATGCAGGACTGCACGATCAAGCAGGCGGAGGAGCGGCGCTTCCTGGCCGACCTGCGGACGGCGGTGCCGCCACCGGCGCTTCTGGCATTGCGGCAACTCGCACAGCGGGTCGGGCTGGATTATTTCGGACTGGATTGCGGCATCATGCCCGACGGGCGGCTGCTGGTGTTCGAGGTGGAAACCGGCATGATCGTGCATGACCGGACGCCGGATCATGCCGCCCCCGCCCATCCCGACCCGAGCCTGCGCATACGACATGCCGTCGAGCGGCTGATCGAACACCGCCGCATCGCCTCACACGCCGCCTGACGGCCGGCGCCAGAAGAAGGTCAGCTCGTGCTTGTTGTGCGCGAGATGCAGGAGCCGGGCGCCCGGAATGGCGGCGAAGCGGTCGGCCGCGTCGTGGTCGGTGACGCCCTGGAACTTGATCGTGCAGAGGATGCGGGCGACTTTTCCCGCCTCGATCCAGCGCGTGACCAGGCCGAGCAGGCGCGCCGGATAGGCAATGACGTCGCTGAACAGCCAGTCCACGGCCGCCTCTCGTCGCGGCTCGATGCCGAAGGCGCTTTCCCGGCGCAGGGTGACGTTGGGGAAGGCGGCGACCGACGGATCGAGTTCGGCCTTGTCCACGGCGACAACGCTGGCGCCGAGTCGTGCAAGCGCCCAGCTCCAGCCGCCCGGCGCGGCGCCGAGATCGAGGCAGCTCTGGCCGGGCAGGGGATGCTCACCCAGGCGCGTGCAGGCTTCCCACAGCTTGAGATAGGCGCGCGACGGTGGCCCGTCGCGATCCTCGACGAAGCGGCAGGCGCCGCCCACGAACGGGCTGGTCTTGCTGGTGCTGAGCAGCATCCGGTCGGGGGCGAGCAGGGTCCAGGCTCCGAGCGGCGACCGCGGAGCGGGCTAGGGGAAGCGAAGCAAGGCGGCCTTGACCGAAGGCAGGCGGTCCTGGATCAGCGCGCAGCGGCCACGATGGAGCACCGGATGCGGGCTCCAGTTGCGCTGCCGGTCGCGCAGCAGCCGCGCCGCCTCGCCAACCGAGGCGCAGGCGAGCGTCTCGGGGGCGGTCCAGACATCCAGCGCCCACATCGAGGGCCGCGGCGGCTCCGGCGACAGCGCGAGCAGGCCATGCCATTGCAGCACCGTCACGCCGAGCCGGGACAATTCTTCCGCCAGCACCGGCTGCGTGGCCTCGTCGGCCAGGTAGGCGCACCGGATGCCGCGCCCGTCGCTCATCGGCGGGACCCGAAGGGTATCGCCGAGGCGGCCAGCAGCGCCCAGCCGATCATCAACAGG
>CAXTCT010000308.1:0-3212 GCA_964242565.1 uncultured Acetobacteraceae bacterium
CCGGGTCGCCCGGCGCAGGGGTGGGGACGGCGGCTGCCGCCGGCTGAGCCCGGTGGTCGTCGTTGAGGATCATCCGGGCCGGGCCGCGGAACTGCATGATGCCGTCATGTTGGGACATCATGTCGCCTTGCGCGTCGAGGACACCAAAGGGGCCTTCGGCATGGACCCAGTCATTGGTGACGAGGATCCCGCGCTTGACGTCCATCACCGCGGTCGGTCCGTTCATCATGGTGCCATCGTCACGGTAGAGCGTCACATCGTCGAACAGATCCAGCAGCTGGCTGTGCGGCATGTAGACGCCGTTGCGGGCCCTGATCATCATCCAGCTTCCGTCCTGGGTCAGGCTGTCGGCGATCGGCCGGACCAGGTCGATGCGGTCGGACCCGACCTGCCGCGCCTCGTCGGCGGTGATCATGTAGGGCCGGTTATGCGCATCGAGGCCGCGGTAGCGCGCGCCCAGCATCCTGCCGGTATCGAGATTGACCGCAGAGGCCTGGCGGTAGGCGGTGTGCCCGGCATTGAACGAGCGGTTCAGCTCCGGCCAGGCGGCGATCGAGCCGAGCAGCAGCAGCGCGCCGGCCGGCAGCAGCCACTTGGTCCATAACAGCAGCAACCGGCGGCGTGCCTGCTCATGCTCGCTCGGCGGCCGCCGGATACGCGGCTGGTCCTGTACGCTCATGCGGCGCCGGGCGGTTGCCGCCGAAGGCTCGCCTGGACGCAGTCCTGGTTCCGGCAACGGGCGCGGCCCGGCTTCGGGCAGGGAGAAGTTGGGCTTGCGGCTCTGCATCGGTTCAGGCGATCCCGGCGCGCAGCAGGTCATGGACATGGAGGATGCCGACCGGACGCTGCGCCGCATCGACCACGAACAGGCTGGTGATCGGCCGCGCGCCCGCGTTCATGATGCGCAGCGCCTCGGCCGCCAGCATGTCCGGCCCGATGGTGCGTGGCGCGTCGTTCATCACCTCGCCGGTGCGCAGGACCCGCAGGTCGCGATCCACTTCGCTGCCGAGGGTGCGACGCAGGTCGCCATCGGTGATGATCCCGATCAGCCGTCCGTCGGGTCCGGTGATGCCGAGGCAGCCGAATGCCTTGCTGGTCATCAGCATGATCGCGCGGAGCATCGGCAGCTCGGGTCCGGCAAGCGGGACAGCTTCGCCGCCATGCATCAGCTCGCCCACCCGCCGCAACCGCGAGCCGAGCTGTCCGCCCGGATGGAACAGGCCGAAATCGCCGGGGCCGAAACCTCGCCGCTGCAGCAGGGCGACGGCGAGGGCATCGCCCAGGGCGAGCTGCATGGTCGTGCTGGTGGTCGGTGCCAGCCCCATCGGGCAGGCTTCCGAGGCCGGCGGCAGCGTCAGCACGATGTCCGAGGCGCGGGCCAGGGTGGATCCGGCATTGGACGTGATCGCGATCAGGGTCAGGCCGAAGCGGCGGGTATGGGCGATGACGTCGGCAAGCTCGGCGGTCTCGCCGGAATTCGACAGGGCCAGCACCGCGTCGCCGGGCTGGATCATGCCGAGGTCGCCGTGCGAGGCCTCGGCGGGATGGACGAACAGCGACGGCGTGCCGGTCGAGGCCAGGGTCGCCTGGATCTTGCGCCCGACATGGCCGGACTTGCCGATGCCGACCACCACGACGCGGCCGGGCAGAAGGGCGATCGCATCCAGCGCCCGCACCAGGGCGCCCCCGAGCGGCTCGCCGGGTGCGACCGCGCCGGCCAGAATCGACAGGCCCTCGGCCTCGACGCGAAGCACCGCGGCTGCGTTCAGCAGGTCGTCGCTGCGCAGGGGCGTGTCACTCCGCAGGGGCGTGTCACTCCGCAGGGACATATCGCTCCGCAGGGGCATGATCGTATCCAGGGACTTCTTGCTCCGTCGGCGTCATGACGCGGTTTCGTGCCCATCCGCCCAGGTCGCCTCCGCTGTGTATGGTCAGCCCGCATCCCGAGGTCAAATGCAACCCTCCTCAGTGCGCGAAGAGATCCGGGTCCTTGTAGCCGAGCAGGTCGAGGCGGGCACGGGCGGGCAGGAATTCGCAGGCCGCAAGCGCCAGATCGAGCCGTTCCTCGCGGATCAGCAAGCCTTCCAGCCGCTCCCACAGCGCATGCAGATGCAGCACGTCGGAGGCGGCATAGGCGAGCTGCTCGGCGGAAAGCGTGGCCGCTCCCCAGTCCGAACTTTGCTGCTGCTTGTTCAGATCCACACCCAGCATGTCCCGGCACAGCTCGCGCAGTCCGTGCCGCTCGGTGAAGGTGCGCACCAGCTTGGCGGCGATCTTGGTGCAGCGCACCGGGGCCACGGTGATGTCGAATGCGTGCTGCAGGACCGCGACATCGAAGCGGGCGAAATGCATCAGCTTGACCAGGTCCGGGTCCGACAGCAGCGCCTTGAGGTTCGGGCAGCCGGCGCCGGGCGCGTCCGGGGAGGGGCCGCCAAGCGACGGGGGGATGATCTGCACCAGATGCACCTGGTTGTCGGCGACGCCATTGGTCCCGCCGCAGAGCTGCACGAGGCAGAGCCGGTCGCGGTGCGGGTTCAGGCCCATGGTTTCGGTGTCGACGGCCACCGGACCGGTGAAGCGCACGCCGTCGGGCAGGTCATGGCGGTGCAGGTGAAGGGTCGCGTTGGGCATGAACTGCGTGACGCTCATGACCCTGTCGCCCCTTTGATGCCGCCTCTTGGTGCCCAGGAGAAGACTCGAACTTCCACGACCTTTCGGCCACAGGTACCTGAAACCTGCGCGTCTACCAATTCCGCCACCTGGGCTGAGGGGCAACCACCGGATATCTCGGCGGGTGGTGGGAGGGCGATCTACCGGTGCGCGTGCGTCGCGTCAACTGGGCTTCGCACCGGACGATTTCCGGTGCAGCTTGCCGGGCGGCATCCTTTGCGGCCTGCGCCTCGTTCGCCCGGGATGCATCAACAAGGCGAGAATGGGGTTCCGATGGCGGCGCGCAGCATAGCGACAGTGTTCGGCGGTTCCGGTTTCCTGGGACGATATGTGGTCAAGCGGCTGGCCGCACAGGGGCATGTGGTGCGCATTGCGGTGCGCCGGCCGGCGCTGGCCAACGAGATGCGCACAATGGGCGACGTGGGCCAGGTGGTGCCGCTGTTCGCCTCGCTCGGCGACGACGCCACCGTCGCCACCGCCGTCCATGGCGCCGACATCGTGGTCAACCTGGTCGGCATCCTGGCCGAGGGCCGTCGCGGCGA
>CAXTCT010000309.1:0-3204 GCA_964242565.1 uncultured Acetobacteraceae bacterium
GCGCGCAGCATCGAGGCGTCGCGGCCGACGTCGCGTATCTCGCGTCGATGCGGCTGCCCGCGATGCTGCATCGGCCGCGCGTGGGCGGCGGTGGCCTCGAGGCCGACAAGCCTGAGGTCGGACAGGCCATAACGCGGCTGGAACAGCAACTCGGCACCTGCACGGCCAACGGCGCGGCTGCTGGAGGCAATCGAGGCAAGAAGCCGTCTGTCCCTGGTAAGAAATGCCGACACGCTCGTTATTCCGATTCCAATCTGCCGGAACCGAGAATGCAGCCGTAATTGTCACCAGCGCGTGAACAGGCGGAACAAAATTGTTCCCGCCGGCAATCCGGACGGGATCAGGCCAGGCGCTGCTTGAGCGCTTCGGTCAGGCTGCGCGTGTCAGCACTGCCACCGAGATCGCGCGTGCGGACGCCGCCGGTCAGCACGACGTCGTTGATCGCCGCGGTCAGGCGGTCGGCAAGGTCGTTGCGTCCGACATGCTGGAGCATGATCCCGGCGGCCAGAAGCAGGGCCAGCGGGTTGGCGATGCCCTTGCCGGCGATATCGGGAGCGGAGCCATGCACCGCCTCGAAGATGGCGGCATCGTTGCCGATGTTGGCGCCGGGGGCGAGGCCAAGGCCGCCGATCAGCCCGGCGATCAGGTCCGACAGGATGTCGCCGAACAGGTTGGTGGTGACGATCACGTCATACTGCCACGGGTCGAGCACGAGCTGCATCGCGCAGGCATCGACGATGCGCTCGTTCATCTCGATGCGGCCTTCATATTCCTTTGCGACCTCCCGGCCGACATCGAGGAAGATGCCGCTCAGCGCCTTGAGGATGTTCGCCTTGTGCACGATCGTGACCTTCCTGCGGCCGTTCTTGACCGCATAATCGAAGGCGTAACGAACGATGCGCCGGCATTCCGTGCGCGAATTGAAACCCGAAGAGATCGCGACCGCCTTCGGGTCATGCCCGATCGGCATGTAATGCTCCATGGCGGCGTAGAAGCCTTCGAGATTCTCGCGCACCAGGACGATGTCGATCTTCTCGAAGCGGCCGCCAGGGATGAGCGTGCGCGACGGGCGCAGATTGGCGTACAGCTCGAATTCCTGCCGCAACGTCACGTTGATCGACTTGAAGCCGCCGCCGACCGGCGTGGTCAGCGGGCCCTTCAGGGCGAGGCCGGTGCGCCGGATGCTGTCGATGGTCTTGAGTGGCAAGGGGTCGCCGCTGTCGGCCATCGCGGCCATGCCGGCAAGCTGGATATCCCACTCGAAGGGCGCGCCCAGCGCGGTGAGGATCTCGGTGACCGACGCGACGATCTCGGGGCCGATCCCGTCGCCCGGGATGAGGGTCGCCGGGATCATGGCGCCGGAGCTCGTGGTGCCGGAGGTCATGGTGCCGGTTTGGCTCATCGAGGCGTTCCTTACAAAAGAAATTATCTAGCAAAGGATAGGCGCGCAGGCCCGGCTCAGCCAGTCGGCCGCCTCGCCCCCGAGAGGGGCGGCCAGCTCGGCCCGCACGCGTGCATGATAGGCGTTGATCCAGTCGCGTTCCAGTGGAGCCAGCATGGCGGGCTCGATCAGCCTGCGGTCGAACGGCGCCAGGGTGAGCGTCTCGAACGACAGGAACGGCTGGGCGCCATCCCCGGGCCGCGCCTCATGCGCCAGCAGCAGATTCTCCAGGCGGATGCCGTAGGCCCCGGTCAGGTAATAGCCGGGCTCGTCGGACAGGATCATGCCCGGCTCGACCGCCACCGGCGCCGCGCGCGGGTGGATGCTGCAGGGTCCCTCATGCACGCCGAGATAGCTGCCGATGCCGTGGCCGGTGCCATGGTCGTAATCGAGGCCGGCCTGCCAAAGCGGGGCGCGGGCGAGGCTGTCGAGGCGAGGCCCGGTGGTGCCGGCCGGAAAGCTCGCCATGGCGATCGCGACATGGCCGCGCAGCACGCGGGTGAAATGGTCGCGGACGGCATCGCCGGGCTTGCCGGGGCCGGTCCAGACTGTGCGGGTGACGTCGGTGGTGCCGTCGGGATATTGGGCGCCGCTGTCGATCAGATAGACCTCGTCGGGCCGAAGGATGCGATCGGACTCGGGCGTCACCCGGTAGTGGATGATCGCGCCGTTGGGGCCCGAGCCGGAGATCGCGGGGAAGCTCTCGCCGCGATAAAGCGGCGAGGCGGCGCGGAAGGCATCGAGCCGTTGCGCGGCCCGCAGCTCGCTGCAGCCGACGCCATGGCCATCGAGCCAGTGCAGGAAGCGGCACAGGGCGATGCCGTCGCGATGATGCGCCGAACGCGCACCGGCCTGCTCGACGGCGTTCTTGCGCGACTTGGGCAGCAGGCAGGGATCCGCCCCGGCGCTGATGCTGGCGCCGGCCCCGGTCAGCGCCTGGGCGAACCAGACCGCGCTGCCGCCCGCATCGAGGCGGATGGTGCGGCCGTACAGCCCGGCCAGGGCCGGGGCGAGGGCGTCCGGAGGCTCGATCTGAATGTTGTTGCCGAGCCACTGGCGCGTCTCGGGCGCGATCTTGCGCGGGTCCATGAACAAGGTGACGCTCTCGTCGTCGCGCAGCAGGGCGAACCCAAGGCCCAGCGGCGTGAACGGAACATCGCCGCCGCGCAGGTTCAGCAGCCAGGCGATCGAGGCCGGATCGGTCAGCATCACGCCATCTTCGCGGCGTTGGCGCAGAAGTGCCGCGATCTCGCGGCGCTTGTCGATGCTGCTCCGGCCGGCATGCTCGAGGGGATGCGGCAATACCGGCTCGAGCGGCGGCGGCGGCCGGCCGGTCCAGATCGCGTCGACCGGATTGGGCGAAAGCGGCACCAGGGTGATCCCGGGCCTGGCGAAACGCGCGAGCTGGTCCTGGCTCATCAGCCAGGGGTCATAGCCGATCCGGCCCCCATGTCCGGCCAGATGCCCGGCCGGATGCCCGGCCAGATGCGCGGCGAGCCATTCCTCGGGTGGCGTCTGGATCGAGTGCTGCCGGCTCCACAATGTGGCGTCGGTCTGGGTGGCGAGCTGCAGCGTGTAGCGCCCGTCGGAGAAGATCGCCGCCTCGCCATGCAGCACGATGGCAAGGCCGGCGCTGCCGGTGAAGCCGCTCAGCCAGGCGAGGCGCTCGGAGCCGGCCGCGACATACTCGCCCAGATGCTCGTCGCCGCGCGGCAGGATGAAGCCGTCAAGGCCGGCCTGGTCGAGCATGGCGCGCAGCGCCT